>DAIUCB010000225.1:0-4890 GCA_036846385.1 Bacillota bacterium
CGTTATAATTTTTAAAAAAGTTCCACCAAAAGAAACATCATAACAACATCATAACAATATGATTATTTTTCTTGTAAATTTATATATTAAATAGTATTATGAAATAAAATAGTATTTAATATTTTAATAAAGCAAAATTGTAACATAAAATAAATATAGAAACGTATAGATTTATGGAAAAAGATATTCATATCAAAGGATTTGCATACGATTTCACAAAATAAAAAAATTATATGGAGGGAATTATGAAAATAGGTATTATTGTTCATTCTCATACTGGTAATACGCTCAGGGTTGCTAAAGTTATAAAAGAAAAGCTTATAAATTTAGGGCATGAGGCAAATATTGAACAGGTTACAGCGGTTAATGAGAATCCGTCAGAAACAAAAAATATACAGCTTAAAGCTATTCCTGATATCGATATATATGATGCTGTAATTTTTGGCGCACCTGTACGGGGCTTTTCACTTTCGCCGGTTATGAAATTATATTTATCGCAGCTAATGTCTATGAACAGAAAAAAAGTAAGCTGTTATGTCACTCAATATTTTCCGTTCCCTTGGATGGGCGGAAAGCAGTCAATTGAGCAATTTGTAAATGAATGCAGATTAAAAAAAGCAAATGTAACAACAACCGGAATTGTCAATTGGTCAAGCAAAAAACGCGAGAAAATGATAACGGATTTGTCTGATAACCTGAGCAGCTTTATAAATCAGTGAATTCAGCTTCGCTATAACGATTATTGAACGATCAATAAATGAAGTAAATTGTGTTATATTTTATATAATACTTTTATGCTTCATTTTTTTTGAATTTGATCCATCCCCGTTTTGACATAAACTTTAAATATGTTATTAATCTGTATAGTTCATTGTTTATATCTTCTTTATATCTTTCTGACATCAGCCTTGCTATCTCATAAATGGTTCTTCTTCCGTCAATATATATCCATGCAGCTGAGCATCTGTCGTCTAAATCCAATAAAGTCATTGGATTTTTTTTAACCATCCATGATAAAGCTTTTTTAACCGGATTAGTGGTTTTTATGCACAAAACAACCTTTCCGTCTTCATTCCTCCAATTGTCATTTTTAATTTGAGGTACAAAAAGTGCAAAATTATATTTTAAATTTACATCATTATTATCCCTCATAGAGTTATATTTCTTATTCAAGTTAAAATCCTCCCAATTAATTTTACTTTTAATTACTTTTAATTACTTTTAATTACTTTTAATTAAAATACATTATTTCACTTACTTATAAATTCATCTAAAAGGAGTAAGTGAAATAATGCAATTCAAAAATTTCATCCGTTCAATTGTGCATTATCATAAATCCTTTTTAATGCCATTATCTCTTTTAATCGAGAACGTATATATCCATAAGCCGAGTAAAATAAACATGATAAAGGCAAACCAATTGCTTTGAGTAACTGTCGTTAAAAAGCCCTTGCCAAATGCAATATCTATGTTTGCGGCAACTAATGCGGCTACTACTATACCCATTAATGCATCACCGGCAACTAAACCTGAGGCAAGGAGTGTTCCGTTTTCAACGACTTCATCTCTTCTCGTTTTATCGGAATTAAATTTTCTTTCGACTATTTCTCTTATAATTCCTCCAACCAGTATAGCTGCATTTAAGGTTATAGGCAGATATATTCCTAAAGCAACAGGCAGAATTGAAATGCCGGCAAGCTCACAAAACAAGGCAATTGCTGCACCTACAATAATCAGTGTCCATGGAAGCTTAGCGGTCATGATACCCTCAACAATCATTTTCATAAGGGTTGCTTGAGGAGCAGCAACAATTTCATTACCTATGCCATAGGCTGAATTTAACATGTTGATTACAAATGCGGCAAATGCGCCTGCTATTGCAAGACCGACAAACATTCCGAGCTGAACCTCTCTTGGAGTACCTCCGATAATAAATGTTGTTTTTAAGCTCTGAGCAACTCCGCCCGCAACTGCTATAGCAACACAAACAACTCCGCCTATCAGAATACTTTTGGTCATATATTCCTGAGTGACACCGCCGGTTAATTTGATTATGGTAGTTACAAACAGCATTGTAGCTATAGTCATCCCGGATACGGGATTATTGGATGCACCGATAATACCAACCATTCTGGCTGAAACCACAGCGAAAAAGAAGCTGAATATAACTGCCATTATCCCGCCGAGAAAACCGCCGCCGATTATCGGCAAAAGCCAGGTTAATCCAAAGCCGAAGGCTGCGGCAAGTATGACCCAGGTAAGGGGTGCTTCAAGGTTTATTCTGCTGACCTTTTCTTTTCCTCCCGCACCTATTCCACCCATAGCCTGCTTAAAGCTTGTAACAATAGTCGGAATTGATTTGGCAAGTGAAATAAATCCACCCATAGCCACAGCGCCGGCACCTATATATTTTATATAGCCGGACCATATTTCATTTGCATTCATTTCTGCGATTATTTTTGAAGCAGGGAATAAAGGCACAGTCAGCCCTACACCCAAAAACTTAATTAAGGGAATCAGAGCGAACCAAGCAATTACCGATCCTCCGAACATAAGCAGAGATGCTTTAGTGCCGACGATAAAACCGACACCCAGAAGCGATGCCAATGTATCAAAGCCCATCATTGTTCCCTGATAGTTTTTGATAATATATGTAGCCTGCTCTCCCCACAGAGCGAAGCCGCCTGAAAAAAGCTTGTATGCAGAACCTACGCCAAGACCGGTCATTACTGTTTTAAAGCCGGCTCCTCCTTCGCTCCCGGTAACCAATACCTCGGCAGCAGCCATACTTTCAGGATATACCAAAACGCCATGCTCTTCCACAATCAAATATCTTCTCAATGGTGTAATGAAAAAAACACCCATAACACCGCCGATAATTGTCACTATAATAACCGTTAAATTACTTAATTTCAGTCCCCAGAGAATTAATGCAGGTAATATGAATATTACACCGCCGGCAATAGATTCACCTACAGCAGCCAATGAAGCTACCATATTAGCTTCTAAAATATTATTTCTCTTAAACATTCCCTTTAATATTCCGGTAGCGATAATAGCTCCCGGAATACCTGCCGATATTGTAATTCCAACCTTTAGACCAAGGTAAGTATTAGCTGCCGCAAAAAGGCAAGCTAATATTATCCCCAGAATAATCGAGTAGCCTGTTGTTTCAGGCATAGCCATTGAGATTGGTACAAAGGGTATATAATCTTCACCCTTACAATCTCCGTAGGCTGTACCGGATAATTTTTTTCTTTCTTGATTCATAATCTACGCTCCTATTTCATATTTTTCAGTAATTTTTTCAGGAATATCCACAAGCTTTGCACAGAAGAAATACTCATATGCTCCTCAGGCGTATGAACATCATATAAATTCGGTCCGAAGCTAATCATGTCGACATCCTGCATTTTTTCCTTAAGAAGTCCGCATTCCAGACCTGCGTGGATAGCATCTATCTTTGGGTTGTAACCGTGAATCTCCTTGAAGGTTGCAATACATAGCTCTCTAATCACAGAGTCAGGTTCATATTGCCATTCAGGATAATCTGAATGAGTTTCAGCTTTAGCCTCTAGTAGCAAGGATAATATTTTTATCCTGTCAACTATTTCATCCTTTAGGGTTTTGACAGAGCTTCTGATTGCAGAAATTAAAGTTACCTTTTCTTCATTAAATTCTATAACTCCGAGATTTAAACTGCTCTCAACCAAACCATCTATGTTTTTACTCATTGTTTGAACTCCGTTAGGCATTAAATTCAGCAAGCTGATAATTTTATTCGTTTCATCCTTTGACAGCTGCTTTTCAACCTTAACATCCTCTATTTCCAAAACTATGTCAGGGTCCTGTACTCTAAATTCATTTTTAAATATATTTATTGCATTTTCTGCGATTTGTTTTACCGTTTCCAGATTTTTTGAATCAGTTGTAATAATAGTTTCAGCTTCCCTCGGAATAGCATTATTTTTTGCACCGCCGCTGATATAAGCTATATTAAATAGGATTTCCTTACTTATTTGATAAAGCAGCCTTCCCATAAGCTTATTAGCGTTCCCTTTTTGCTTGATAATTTCCATTCCTGAGTGTCCGCCCTTTAATCCTTTTATATATAATTTCAGAGCGGGATTTTTTGCAGATTCCCATTGGTTGCTGATATAAACATTGCTTGTTATTCCGCCGGCACAGCTTACCAAAAATACTCCTTCTTCTTCAGAATCGATATTTAATAATACTTTACCTGACAAATACTTTGGTTCAAGTGCTATTGCACCGTACATACCCGTTTCTTCTCCTGTTGTAATAAGCAGTTCTAAAGGAGGATGGGGGATATCGTCTGAATCAAGCAGAGCCAATCCAAAGGCTACAGCAATTCCGTTATCAGCTCCCAAGGTAGTGCCGTTTGCATAGATATAATCATCTATAATTCTAAGCTCCAATTCATCCTTTTCAAAATCATGTACTTTTTCATTGTTTTTTTCGCATACCATATCCATATGCCCCTGAATTATAACCGGTGTTGAATTTTCATAGCCCGGAGTAGCAGGCTTTTTTATAATTACATTTAATGCTGTATCCTGAATTACCTCCAAGCTTCTTTTCTTAGCAAATTCAACTAAAAAATCACTTATACCTTTTTCATTTCCCGAGCCGTGAGGAATTTTAGTCATATCTTCAAAATATTTAAACACTTTTTTAGGTTCTAAATTATCTAATACTGTCAAATTATTATCGCACCTTTCTTTCAAATTCTAATCATATCAATGATTTTACAATAGTTTTAATATTCCTATAATTAGAGGAATTATTCAATTAAATATGTTTAAAATAATGAAATGAAGATTCTGGTAAAAGAAAATGATTTAATAATTAAATTTATAATTAAAGAAA
>DAIUCB010000226.1:0-4872 GCA_036846385.1 Bacillota bacterium
GATATTCTTATTGTAATCCATGCATATATCCTTGCTAAATATAGTGTAATTTTGTATCAGCAAACTGTTTGCATCATGAATTTTTCCCTCGCTGATTAAGCTGCGTACAAGTGTTGAACTGACAGCAATGCCCTTATATTTAACAGGAGGAATTTCCTCAACCTTATAGTCGTACTTATCTTCAAAGGCTCTGAGGGTATTTATATTTCCTGCTGCCTGATAGCCAAAGGTAAAGTTATATCCAACCACAATATTTTTTGCATTAAATCTCTCGATAAGAATATCTTTGATAAATTGTTCAGGTGTATATCTTGAAATTATTTCGTCAAGCTCTATTTCAGCGACACAATCAACCTTGTAGGATTTCAAAAGCTCTAATCTGGTATTTAAATTATTTATATATCTCAGATTATAGCTGGATTTAATCAAATCCTTCTTAATATATTTAAAGGTTATTATTACGCTTTTTTGATTTTTTTCATGACTTAATTCCAACATTCTTTTAATCAGCGTGTCATGTCCTATATGTATGCCGTCAAAGTTTCCAATAGCGACACATGATGCATTATCATTGATTACCATCTTATTCACCTATTTAAATACATTTATATTAATATATAAGCTATATCAGCATTTTGTTTATTTTGATTTCATTTTCACCTGATTTATGTCCGATACCGATGAGTATACCTTTACAAAATATATAAAACTCATCGATTTTTATCGCTGTTTTATCAAAATATATTTCATTTCCCGATATCAGCCTGTTATAGTTTGATTCTTCAACAATTACATTTTCCATAGGTACTGCTTCATCCGGAGATATTAAGCATTCATCGATTCTGTTATTATCACTGAGAAATTTAAGTTCCTCCAGAGTAATTGAATTCTCAATTTTCATGCCCTTTGCTTCGATACGAACCAAAACTCCCATATAACCCAAGGTACCCAAATATATACCTATGTCATTACATAAAGTTCTCATATATGTACCCTTAGTACATTTAACCTTCATTAAAACTCTGTTTTCATAAAATTTAATAAGGGTAATTTCTTTTATATTAATTGGTTTCCCTGATTTCTCTACAGAAATATTTTCTCTGGCATATTCATAGAGCTTCTTTCCATTGAGTTTTACGGCAGAATATGCAGGAGGAATCTGGATTTGTTCTCCTACAAATCCTTTTAACGCATCCATTATAATTTGTTTGCTTAATTTTGGAATTTCACGCTCTTCAATTATTTTACCGTAGCTGTCTTGAGTATCAGTCATTGAGCCTAATATTAATTCACAAATATATTCTTTATCGCCGTTCATTAATATTTCACTGATTTTTGTGCCCTTACCGATGCAAATTACCAACACTCCCGCGACATTTGGATCCAAGGTTCCTGCATGTCCTACCTTCTTAGTATTTAAGATTCTTCTGACAGCGCTTACGACATCATGTGAAGTCATTCCGGTTGGTTTTAAAATATTTATTATTCCATTCATCACTCACCGATATGTTTCTTTAATTCATTTATTATAATTTTTTTAGTATTTTCTATATTATCATTAACCTCAAATCCCGCGGCTCTTTTATGTCCTCCGCCGTTGAACAAAAGTGAAATCTCTGATACGTCCATATCACCCTTGGAACGAAGGCTAACCTTTGTACTGCCGACATATTCCTTTAATACACAGGCTACCTGAACCTCCTTGATTTCCCTGATGAATTCTACAACTCCGTCGATATCTCCCATTTCAACCTGATTATCGTCCAGAATCTTTTTTGTGATAACTGCTACTCCAATTTTATTATTTAAAAATAATTCAATGCCTGATATACAGTCCGTAAAAGCCTTGACAACCTTTGAAGGCTTAGAATTATATACTGTATTGTGTATATCGGAAATATTGACTCCGATTTCCATCAGCTCAGCAGCTGTTATATGTGTTTTGCTGCTTGTATTTGAATAACTGAAATTACCTGTATCTGTTATTATAGCTAAATAAATATATTCAGCTGTTTTCTTACTAATATTTTTCCCCTGAGTTTTTATAATATCATACAGCAATTCCCCTGTAGAGCTTATATAGGGATCAATAATATTTATATCTGCGAAGCTTGCATTTGTTTTATGATGATCTATACAAATTGTTTTTTTTGCATTGTTCAATATTCCTTCAAATACTCCAAGTCTGGCTTTATCACTGCAGTCAAGGACTACAACCACATCATATTTTGCCTCGACATATTCCTTACATATTACAGCTTCATCAACAAATGCCTTATAATTATATGGAATAGAACCGTCGATACAAACTGTCAATTTTTTATTCATTGGCTTTAAGAATTCATATAGGGCCATAACTGACCCTATACAATCACCATCAGGGGCTTTATGCCCGGCTATGCAGATACTATCAGATTTATCGATAATATCAAATATTTCAAAAACACTATTCAGATTCAGATTCATTTTCATCCTTTTTACCTGCTTCTTCACTGATTACCTTATTGATCAGGCTATTCATATATATTCCTTTTTCTATTGAATCATCCTTCTCGAATATCAACTCCGGAGTTATTCTCATTTTTATATTTTTGCCTACCTCTCTTCTGATGAAGCCCTTTGCACTTTGAAGCGCTTCAAGAGTAGGCTGGCTGTCTCCGTATACAGATATATATACCTTGGCATACTTTAAATCCTCTGTAACATTTACATCTGTTACACTCATCAGCTCGGAAATACGAGGATCCTTAACCTCTGTTCTGATTATATCAGATATTACTCTTTTCATTTCTCCAGATAGCCTGTTATTTCTTTTTTTTGACATGTCAAACCTTCTTTCCGTTAATTCTTTCCATAATTAAGATGAAGAACAACAAAGAATTATCTTTTGATTTCTTCCATTACGTAAGCTTCCATTACGTCGCCTTCCTTAATATCGTTATAATTTTCTATACCGATACCACCCTCGAATCCGGTATTTAATTCGGAAGCATCATCTTTAAACCTTTTCAAGGATGTTATTTTACCGTCATGTATTACTATATCGTTTCTTAACAATCTTATATTTGATTTTCTGGTAACCTTGCCGCTTGTAACATAAACTCCTGCTACGATTCCTACATTCGGAACCTTAAATGTAGCTCTTACTTCAGCTCTTCCCATTACAACCTCTTTATAAATCGGTGCAAGCATACCCTTAACAGCTGATTTTATATCCTCTATTGCATTATAAATAATATTATAGGTACGTACGTCCACATTTTCCCTTTTAGCAAGCTCCATGGCTGCAACTGAAGGTCTGACATTAAAGCCTATTACTATTGCATTTGATGCAGATGCAAGCATTATATCATTTTCATTTATGCCGCCGACACCTCCATGAATCGGATTTACCTTAACCTCATCCAAGCTTTGCTTCTGAAGAGATTGCTTAACTGCCTCAATAGAACCGCTGACATCTGCTTTGATAATAATATTTAAATCCTTTACCTCACCTTTTTGAATTCTGTCATATAAATCCTCAAGAGAAACCTTGGATGTTAAATTCATATTTTCAAGATGCTTTTTATCCTTGCGTTTTTCCGCAATATTTTTTGCATTCTTTTCAGAGTCCATAACTATCAGTGTATCTCCGGCTTGAGGAGTTTCTGAAAGTCCCAGTATTTCTACGGGAACCGACGGACCTGCCTGAGATATTCTTTTTCCTTTGCTGCTGAACATTGCTCTGACCTTGCCATGGGCACTTCCTACAAGAACAATGTCGCCCTTTTTCAATGTACCTTTTTGAATCAATACTGTTGCGACAGAGCCTCTGCCCTTATCAAGCTTAGCTTCGATAATAGTACCCTTGGCACTTCTGTTAGGATTTGCCTTTAATTCCTGCACCTCTGCAACAAGCAATATCATTTCTAACAGCTCTTCTATACCAATATGTTTTTTTGCTGAAACAGGTACAAATATAGTATCTCCGCCCCAATCCTCCGGCAATACTCCCTGCTCTGAAAGCTCCTGTTTAACTCTGTCAATATTAGCTGTTTCTTTATCAATTTTATTTACTGCAACGATTATAGGTACTCCTGCAGCCTTTGCATGGTTTATAGCCTCTATTGTCTGAGGCTTAACACCATCGTCGGCAGCAACTACCAATATAGCCATATCGGTAACCTTAGCCCCTCTTGCTCTCATGGAAGTAAAAGCTTCATGACCCGGCGTATCTAAAAATGTTATTTTTTTACCGTTTATTTCTACCTGTGAAGCGCCGATATGCTGAGTGATACCGCCTGCCTCCTGTTTAGTAACTGCAGTATTTCTTATTGCATCAAGCAATGATGTCTTGCCATGGTCTACGTGACCCATAACTGTTACAATAGGAGGTCTTGGAAGTAAATCTTTTTCATCATCCACATCCTCATGTTCAATTGAATCCTCTATAACCTTTAATTCATCAATGATTTCCTTCTTAGAAATTATTACACCAAACTCTTCTCCTATGAGTGCTGCGGTATCATAATCAATTTCCTGATTCATATTTACCATAACTCCCAAAAGAATAAGCTTTGATATCACATTGTTTACAGGAACACCCATCTTGTCAGCCAAATCTCTTACAACTATAGGTTCTTCAATTTCTATATTTTTAATCTTAACCTGCTGGACTTTTTTTTCAGTCTCAACCGGTGCCGGTTTGTTAGTGTTGTTATTTTTTTTGAAATTATTATTCTTGCCTTGAAAATTATTACCTTCACTGCTGTTTTTACCTGCATTCTTTGATTGATTAGGCTTTGCCTGCGGTTTATTTGCTTGTGCAGGCTTAGTAATCTGTACAGGTTTTTTTGCAGGTGCTATAAGCTTTTTATCTGTGGGCTTTATTAT
>DAIUCB010000227.1:0-4853 GCA_036846385.1 Bacillota bacterium
GATATATATTAATTTTGTTCCTAAAGATTTATGGTGTTAACTTCTAAAGACGGGTATATATAATAGATTATTATAATACATCTTTCTTAAAAAATCATTAAAAATATTTTTGAAAAAACTCTTGACATATTTTGCAATAAGTAATACAATGGCTGAAATTAAATATTTCGTATGGGTATATTACAGAGGTTGCGATGATCAATAGTACAGGCATAGGGAAATGCCTCGAAAGGGTGATTCGCCGAAGGGAGTTTTTCTCCTTGGGCTTACATTTAATAGATGTAATACTGTTTTTATAGGATGCTTCCCAATCCTATAAGAGAGAGCTGTAATGTGCTGGGCAGAAGGTTCAGTGTTTTTATTTTGTTATATAATAAGCGTCTGAGAGTCTTTTGCTCTTATGTCGCTTTTTTTATATTCTTTTTTTACAAAAGCGACATAAAAATATTTAAAAATATAATATAAAGGAGATAAAAGCATGAACGAAATAGTAAGAGGCTGCGGAGTAGCATTAGTTACACCATTTATCAACGGAGAGATTGATTTTGACACTTTAGGGTATTTAGTTGAGCTGCATGTTGAAAATTCAGGCTCGATAATAGTCGCAGGAACAACATCCGAAGCATCGACCATGTCAGATGAGGAGTATCACAGTGTTGTAAAATTTGTCATAGACAAAGTTAATAAGAGAATACCGGTAATTGCAGGATCAGGCAGCAATTGTACCGCAACTGCAATACAAAAAGCAAAATTTTGTCAGGAAGCAGGAGCCGACGGGCTGCTGATCGTTACTCCATATTATAACAAAACTACTCAAAGAGGCTTGGTAAACCATTTTAAAATGATTGCAGAGAGTACAACTCTCCCAATTATCGTATATAATGTTCCGGGCAGAACAGGTATGAATATAGAGCCTAAGACAGTTCTTGAGCTTTCTAAAATAAAAAATTTAGTCGGTATAAAGGAAGCCAGCGGCAATATAAGTCAGGTTGCGGAAATAATCAGAATATGTCCTAAGGATTTTCTGGTATATTCGGGAAATGATGATATGGTAATACCTTTGATGTCACTGGGAGGACATGGTGTAATATCGGTAGTTGCAAATATTTTACCTGCCGAGATGAAAAAGATGGTAGACGATTATGCCGGCGGAAATATTAATGAGGCAAGAGATGCTCAACTTACTATGAACGGTCTGATAAATGCACTATTTATTGAAACAAACCCAATTCCGGTAAAAGAAGCCATGGGAATATTAAATATGTGCAGCTCGGAGGTTAGAGCACCGCTGTATAGTATGTCAGACACAAACAGAGAAAAGCTTATAAACGAGATGAACCAATACGGCATTGAAATCTTGAGCAGATATGCCGGCAGTTAAATACAGAAGGGAATGTCAGATATGATAAATGTGGTTTTATGCGGTATTAACGGTGCTATGGGCAAGGTTATTGAACAGGAAATACAGACCTATGAGGATATAAAACTAATCGGAGCAGTGTCGCCTAAAAGAGGTCAACTGGGTGAGGACATAATCGATAGGATAGATGTGATTATTGATTTTTCAAATCCTGCAAACATTGATTTTCTTATAGACTATGCTATTAAAAATAATTCGGCTTTATTGGTGTGTACTACGGGTTTTTGCGAGGAGCAAAAAACAAAAATAAAGGCTGCAGGAAGACAAATACCTGTGATGCTTTCATCAAACACATCCTTAGGCATAAATGTGTTTAGGAAAATTCTTAAAACCATATCTCATGAATTAAACGGCTTTGATATAGATATTATTGAAAGACATCATAATAAAAAAATTGATGCTCCCAGCGGTACTGCTAAAACCCTAGCAGAAGATATAGAATCAGTAACAGGCAGAGATAAAATTGAAACACATTCTCTCAGGGCGGGAACAATTCCCGGAGAGCATACTGTTATATTTTCCGGAGCAGATGAAATACTGGAAATCAAGCACACTGCCTTTTCCAAAAAGATATTTGCCAGAGGTGCATTGGATATTGCTTTAAAGCTGTGCAAAAAACCGATTGGTTTTTACAATACGGAGGATGTGTTTTAAAAATTACATTAAAAGAATACGGAGGAATTAAAATGCTGCAGGATGCATATGAAATAGCAAGATATATTAAGGAAGCAAGGAAAACTACACCTGTAAAGCTTTATATTTCAGGATTTGTAAACAATACTGAAAAATATGATATGAAGGTTTTCAAATCAGGTGAAATGGCAATTTTAATAGGGGAATATTCAGAAGCAAAGAGATTATTAGATGATAATCCGGATATCAAGACGTATCATATGGAATATGACAGGAGAAATTCAGCAATCCCGATGCTTGATACAAATGAAATTCAAGCCAGAATAGAGCCGGGAGCTATCATAAGAGATATGGTATCCATAGGCAAGGATGCTGTAATAATGATGGGAGCAGTGATTAATATCGGTGCGGTAATTGGTGAAAAAACAATGATTGATATGAACGCAGTTGTAGGAGCAAGAGGAACAATAGGCAAAAATGTGCATGTCGGGGCAGGTGCTGTTGTAGCCGGCGTATTAGAACCTCCCAGCAAAACACCGGTTATAATAGAGGATGATGTTCTGATAGGAGCGAATGCGGTTGTACTGGAAGGAGTCAGAGTCGGAAAAGGTGCCGTTGTAGCAGCAGGAAGCGTGGTAACGGAGGATGTGCCTGAGATGGCAGTCGTTGCAGGAAGTCCGGCCAGATTGATAAAATACAAGGATGGCAGGACTATCGAAAAAACGAAGCTTTTAGATGATCTAAGAGGATAATATATGGAATTATTAAAAAATGATACACAATATATTTTAAACACATATAATAGAATGAGTCTGGAAATTGATAAAATAAGAGGAAATTATATATATACCAAGGATGGAAGGAAATATCTGGACTTTTTTTCGGGAATAGCCGTTAACAGCTTAGGATATGACCAAGATGTTATAAATGCAATGACTGAAAAAATGATGAGATATACACATATTTCAAATTACTTTGCAGATGCGGACAGAAATGAGCTTGCCAGACAGCTGATTGAAAGCTCTGTAAAAGGTAAGGTATTCTTTACAAATTCAGGTGCGGAAAGTACAGAAACAGCACTTAAGCTTGTTAAAAAATGGGGAAATCAAAATAACAAAAATAAAATTTTAACAGCTATAAACTCATTCCACGGAAGAACTACCGGAGCGTTAGCTTTAACAGGACAGAAAAAATATCAGCAGGAATTCGAACCCCTTTTGGAAAATATAGCACATTTTAAATTTAATGATGCAAAAAGTCTGGAAGCTCTGGTAAATGAGGAGACTGCGGCAGTATTTTTAGAGGTGGTTCAGGGAGAGGGAGGAGTAATTCCGTTAGAAAATCAATTTGTACAGAAGGTTAATGAGTTAAAGAAAAAATATAGCTTCATATTGGTTTTGGATGAAATACAAACAGGCTTAAGACGGTGCGGAACAATGTTTGCTTATCAAAATTACGAATTGGAGCCTGATATAATACTCCTTGCAAAAGCTTTAGGCGGAGGACTTCCTCTCGGTGCAATGATTGCTTCGGATAAGCTTGCAAATGTATTGGGAGCAGGTGACCACGGCTCGACCTTCGGAGGCAATCCTGTAGCATGCGCTGGCGGTCTTGCCGTTATGAAAAAGCTCACAAACGATAATTTTATAAACGATATAAATAAAAATTCAAAATACATGCTTGATAAATTTAAAGAATTACAACTTCGCAATCCGTATATTGTAAAGGATATCAGAGGCATTTCGATGATGCTTGGGCTGGATGTCGGAAATCATGCCGCGGAAATAAAGGATAAGGCTTTGAGTGAGGGGATTTTGCTCAATGTAACAAACAAAACAATTATTAGAATTATACCACCTTTGACTGTTTCACAGGATGACATTGATTTGTGTGTAAATGTTATAGAAAAAATAATTTCAGATTTATAAGAACAATTTACGGGCAGCTGATATACCACTGATATTCTATGAAATAATTATTCTTCAAGTGGAATTTCACTGCCCTTTTATATGAAAAAAACTATATGTATTTCATGGACAGCTGTATTAAAATAATTGACAATTTTATATGATTATGATATTGTTTTAAAGTTAGATTATAGATTTTGGAGGAAGAAATGATTAAGGTTGCTAAATTCGGAGGTACCTCTTTAGCTGATGCGTCCCAGTTTAAAAAGGTTTATGATATAGTAAAAAACAACGACGAGAGAAAATTTGTAGTAGTATCGGCACCGGGTAAAAGATTTAAGGAAGATAATAAAATAACAGATTTGTTGTATTTAACACATGCACACACAAAATACTCGGTTCCGTATAATCCTGTTTTTACAATTATTGAAGAAAGATTTTTGAAAATAAAAGAAGAGCTTAATTTATCTGTTGATATAGAGTATGAATTTAAGATTATCAGAGAAAAGCTTAATCATAAATGTGATGAGGATTATATAGTAAGCAGGGGAGAGTATATCAGTGCGATTCTTCTGGCAGATTATTTGGGATGTACCTTTATTGATGCTAAGGATGTAATACTTTTTAACTTCGACGGTACTGTAAATACTGCCAAGACAAAGGAAAAGCTGATTGAATATACTAAGGATGTTAAAAAGGCTGTTATACCGGGATTTTACGGTTCATATCCTGACGGAAGTATAAAGACCTTTTCAAGAGGAGGCTCAGATATTACCGGAGCGATAGTTGCAAGCTGCATAAATGCCGATATGTATGAAAATTGGACAGATGTATCCGGATTTTTAATGGCTGACCCAAGAATAGTTAAGAGCCCTAAGCAAATCAAGAAAATC
>DAIUCB010000228.1:0-4844 GCA_036846385.1 Bacillota bacterium
AGACAATCCAAAGCACATCAATGCAACGGCATCATCAATTGCAACAACCGGCAGCAGCGTATCGGTAACAGGACCTTTTGCTTCATATTGCCTAACCACCATCAGCGTTGCTGCAGGAGCAGTGGCAGCTGCTATAGCTCCCAAAACAAGTGAAAAAGCAACATTGTTGCCTGTTAATATTAGTGCCAAATCAACTGCCAGCACCGCACCTACAGCTTCAGTAATCGCTATGATTATCGGAGATTTTCCTACTTTTTTCAAATATGAAAGCCTAAATTCAGCACCTATTGAAAATGCAATGAATCCAAGCGCAATATCCGGAATGACAGAAAAACTTTCTACAGCTTCCAGTGTAATAATATTCAAGCAATATGGACCGGCTATAAGTCCGATTATAATGTATCCTGTTACATTAGGAAATTTGATTTTGTCCATAATTTTGCTTGACAGCAATCCCAATAACATTGCGATTGCCAAATAAATAAAAATATTTAAATTTTCCAAACTTAATCACCAAATCCTTCCACATCTTTAATAGGAATAGTGAACATTATACCTGTATTTGGTTCACTTAGATCGCCTATTACTTCTTTAATTGTTTCCCTCGTTACCTTTACCTGTTCTTCCTTCAAAACAAATATCAGCAGCTTGCTTGTCAACTTTTCCTCATCAACAAGCATGTGCCTTAACATTCCGAAAATCGGAATGTCATCCATATTGACTAAAGCCTTAGCCATACCGGTTCCGTCAACGATAGTACCACCTTTAACTCCTGTTTCAGCAAGTTTTTGCATAATTTCATCAATCAAGTCAATTTTTTTCAGAATTACCATCAGCATTTCCATTTCTTTGTTTCACCTCGCTTTTATTTTAAATAATAACAATTATTAATATTACTCTTATAATATTATTTTGTCAACTTTCTGCCATAAATAACATAAATAATTTTTCGTTTATAATGCAATTTGCCGGATAATCGGTATTGAATGACGAATTCTCCGATTTACCGGTGAAATAGATTAATAAAATAAAATTTATTAATTTAATTATTATATTATTATGTTATAATAATTAAAGAAATAAATAAAATATTGAAAATAAAATGTGAGAGGATAAATGTATGGGACAGGCGAGCATTGGAGATATATTGAAGGACAAGGAAAAGGAACAAATGCAAAATTTAATATCACCTCATAAAGACATAGCGCAATTTAAAGCCGGAGAAAAGATTGAGGGTTTTTATTTAATAAAAAGCTACGAGGTAAAAAAAACAGCAGGCGGTAAACAGTACATAGATATTGATTTAGTAGATAAAACAGGAGAGATTAATGCTAAAATATGGGAGTGTAACGAAGAAACAGAAAAGGTAATGACCGGAGGCAGCATTGTTAAGGTTCGCGGTGAAGTTCTTGAATGGAGCGGGTCTAAGCAATTAAAGATAAATAAAATAAGAGGGAAAATTTCTAATGATAATGTCAGGCTGTCTGAGCTCATACCGTCTGCACCGTATTCTTCATCGGAAATGCTCGATACGATCAGAGCATACAATAAAAAAATCAAGGATGTGCAAATCAAGCAGCTTGTTGAGAATATCTTGGCTAAATACTGTGATAAGCTAGCATATTATCCTGCCGCAAAGAAAAAT
This sequence comes from Bacillota bacterium, assembly GCA_036846385.1. Classification (GTDB taxonomy): domain Bacteria; phylum Bacillota; class Clostridia; order Tissierellales; family Sedimentibacteraceae; genus Sedimentibacter. The sequence continues at coordinate 1,646 of DAIUCB010000228.1, forward strand.
CACCATTCATATATGGGAGGGCTGCTCTACCATACCATGCGTATGCTCCAATCCGGTGAAAAGCTTGGGCAGGTATACAGCTTTCTAAACATGGATTATGTATATGCAGGGGTATTGCTTCACGATATATGCAAAATAATAGAAATGGATTCAGATGAATATGGTATTGTTTCAGATTATACAATGGAAGGTAAGCTGTTGGGACATATAATACAGGGAATAAAGGAAATAGAAGCAGAAGGTGAAAAAGTAGGATTGGACAGAGAAAAAAGTGTGATACTTCAGCACATGGTTTTATCACATCACTATGAGCCCGAATTTGGAAGCCCCAAAAAGCCAATGACACCTGAGGCTGAAATACTGCATTTTTTAGATATAATAGATGCCCGTATGTTTGACTTCGAGCATGCCTTACAGGGAATTGAGCCGGGAAGCTTTACGGAAAAAATATGGCTTTTGGATAACAGAAATTTATATAAAGCAATTGATGACTAAAAGGAATTATAACAGTAATGAACCGACAGCTGCACTTAATTTGTTTTAAAGGAGTGATAAATTGAAGCTGAAAATTATTGCAGGCCGCGCTAAAACAGGTAAATCCACATATATATACGATGAAATAAAAGCAGAGATAAATAAAAAGGTCGATAAAAATCTTATTCTTATAGTTCCTGAACAAATGACATATCAGTCAGAATATGAAATAATAGACAGGCTGAATAATGACGGAATAATGAATGTGGAAATACTTAGCTTTAAGAGGCTTACATACAAGATTTTTGAAGAGGTCGGCGGACTTAAGATACAGGAAATCAACAATTACGGTAAAATAATGATGCTGAAGCAGATATTTGAAGAAAAAATCAGTGAACTGCAGGTATTCAGAAAAGCATCAAAACAAGAAGGATTTTTGAGAGAATTCGGAGAACTAATCAAAGAATTGAAACAAAATTGTGTCAGCATCGAATTTTTAGAAAATATAGTAAAGTATAAAATCAACAACGAGCTATTAAAAAGAAAAATAGCCGATATTATTACAATTTATAGTGAGATTAACAACAAGACACAGGACAGATTCTTTGATGATGAGGATAAAATGAATCTGTTTATTGATTTAATTGAAAAATCAAGCTATATTAAAAATTCAAGGATATGGATAGATGGCTTTGACAGCTTTTATGGACAGAGGCTGGCGGTAATAAAAAAGCTTATATGTTATTCTGAAGCGGTAACAATATCGCTGAATGTAGATCCAGCGTGTTTAAGTGATCCGGAGGGAATAGGAGACTGGGAAGCTTTCAAAACAACCTATGATACATTTAAAGATGTTACCGAGGAATTAAAGGAAGAGATTGAAATTATCTGCTTACGCAGCAACAGCTGCATGAAACCTGAAATTAAGGCTGTAGAAAACAGCCTGTTTACAGTGACTGATATAAAATATGAGGGCATATCGGAAAATATAAATATTTATTCTGCTATGAATCCATATTCAGAAACTGAAAAATCCGCTGTCAAAATAATAAGCTTGGTTAGGGATTACGGCTATAGATGGAAGGATATTGCAGTTGCAGTCGGAGATATGGACTCCTACAGCATTAACATTCAAAAGGTATTCACACAGTATGAAATACCTTATTTTCTGGATGTAAAGAGAGATATTATGGATAATCCCTTTACTAAATATATTTTATCTATTCTTGATATGTTTATTTGGAACTTTAAAAATGATAATGTTTTTGAATATTTAAAAACAGGATTTTCACCTATTAATTATAATGAGGTAAGCAAGCTGGAAAACTTCGCTCTCCAATATGGCATAGAGGGCTTAAAATGGTTTAAGGATTTTAAGTTTAAAGCAAAAAATGTACATTATTACAATGAATTAAGGCATAGAATATCAGAGGATTTCAGACAAGCAAGAAAGGATTTTGACAAACTCGGAAATGCATCTGATATAACTTTGTTTTTATTTAGTTTTATTAAAAAACACAAGGTGCAGGAGCTTATTGAAAAGCAGGTTGAAACATTCAAGCATCTTGGAGCGTATGAGAAATCAAGCGAGAATGCTCAGGTATGGAATTATGTAATAAATATATTTGACCAAATAATTATGGCCGGAGCAGATGTTGAAATTACACCTAAGGAATATAGAAAAATGCTTGAATCCGGCTTTAAGGAGGTCAGAATAAGTATTATTCCCCCAACCTTGGACAAGGTTACTATAGGAGGTATAGACAAGGTATCTCTGATTAAGCCAAAAGCATTGTTCCTATTAGGTTTAAATGAAGGCAAATTTGAATCTAAAAACAACGAAAAGGGACTTTTGTTGGATGATGAAAGAGAAACCCTTGAAGAAAATGGCATGAGGCTTATTAACAGCTCTTTTTACGCATCATTCAGAGAAAAGCATACACTATATAAACTTTTCACAAGTGCCTGCGACAAGCTGTTTTTAAGCTATTCTCTCGGTACGGCGGAGGGAAGAACGCTGCAGCCGTCACTGTATATAGAAAAAATAAAGGAAATATTTCCGACGGTAAAAGAAGAGACAGAATTTACTGAAGGAGATGAAATTCAGCTTATATCTAATAAAATGGGAACAATAGACAGAGTGATATCGCAAATCAGAGATTTTACAGAGGGCAGGGCTATTAATAATATATGGAAGGATGTTTATGCCTGGTATGAAAGAAATGATTCTAAAATTTGCGGGATAATACACAGTGCAGTTAATTATAATAACAATACAGAAAAAATAAATAAGGAATACTTGGATAAGCTTTTTAAGCAGCCTGTATCAATTTCCGTATCAAAGCTGGAAAGCTATGCGGAATGTCCCTTTAAATTTTACGTTGAAGCTGTGTTAAAGCCTCAGCCGCGGCGTATTTCTAAGGTTGAGATTTATGATTTGGGTAATATTTATCACCGAGCGGTAGAAGAATTTACTAATGTAATTATAAATAATAAGCTTGATATTAAAGAAATGAAAAGAGAGGATGTTTTTAAAATATCCCAAAGCTGCACCGATAGTGTTTTATCTGAAAAGCAGCAGGAAATTATTGCTCTTGAAGCAAATGAACGTAACAGCTATTTGAAGAATAAAATAAAAAGACTGGTTGACAGAGCTGCACTAACTATTATAGAACAGCTAAAACGCGGCAGCTTCAGCCCCGAGTTTACGGAATTTAAAATTGAG
>DAIUCB010000229.1:0-4837 GCA_036846385.1 Bacillota bacterium
CCATCACCTCCTTTGCTGCAAAATTGCAGTTTTTCACATTGACATGCCGAAGCCGAAGGAATGGCTACCTTTCAGCTCATCCTCCGGCTTGATAAAGAAGCGGTCGCTGCTGTCCCAAAAACTAAGATACAACTCACCGTCATCCACCTTGATTTCTCTTTGTTCCAGCCCCTCGCCCCAGCCATCGGAAAACTGTCCGGAAATCCATTCTGTCAGCTCCGCAAGCTCAGAGGCAGAAAGCGTACCGTGGGTTTGCACCTCGGTCACACCCCACAGCTCGCCGTTCCATTCTTCAACAGTCGGGTTAATGCTGTACACCTTTCGGCTGAGATCGTCATCAAGGTAAACGGCGAGACCACGCTCGCCCTCGCTGGGTAGTTTTTCTTTCTGAATGAGGGCAAGGATTTTATCCTCATATTCTAAAATCTCACCGACAGTTAAATCCTCCCGATAATCGTCAAGATTACCCCATTCGTTTTTTCGGTAGATATGGGGGAAGAGAGGGCTGAATAACCGTAGGGTTTGCAGTTCATTTTTCATGGTGCATCCATCCTTTCGTTTTGAATTTAGGCAACAAAAAAGCGGCTGTGTTTTTCAGTTACGAAGAACACAGCCGCTTCAAAATTGCCCTATAGGGTATTGGCTTTATGAAATTGGTTACCGGACTGATTCCGGCCAAAAACGAGAAACACCCCGCTTTCTTGTTAAAAAGCAGGGTGCATCTATGAAAAACGAGGGTCTTGAATTTTTCATTCAAAACCCTCGCAAGGCCGCATAAACACTGGCTTTTTCAGCCCTGTATCTATTTTGGCCTAATCTTTTGGTGCGGTTGGGGGGATTTGAACCCCCACGAATATACATTCGCTAGCCCCTCAAGCTAGTGCGTCTGCCGTTCCGCCACAACCGCAAATTTATAGTGCTTTTTTATTATAATGGATGAATTTGATTTTGTAAAGCAAATTTTTTATATTTTTTGTAATTCTCATAATTTTCCTAAATTGAAATGTAAATTCACAACTAATCGGTTGAAATTAAAACTGTCATTTAGAAAAAATATAAAACTGTATATTTTAAAGAGTACAAAAAACAGTTATACTTCATCCAACAAATAAAATAATAAGGAGAATTTATATGTTGCATAATGTAGTTGGAACTGAAAGAGTAAAAAAGGGCATGGCACAAATGCAAAAAGGCGGTGTCATAATGGATGTTGTTAATGCAGAGCAAGCTAGAATTGCAGAGGCAGCCGGAGCAGTTGCTGTCATGGCTCTTGAACGCGTACCTTCTGATATCAGAGCTCAGGGAGGAGTAGCGCGCATGTCTAATCCTAAGATAATCGAGGACGTTGTAAATGCAGTAAGTATTCCTGTAATGGCAAAGGCAAGGATAGGTCATATCGTTGAGGCAAGAGTACTAGAAGCTCTTGGAGTTGATTATATAGATGAAAGTGAAGTTCTGACACCTGCTGATGAGGAATTCCATATTTTAAAAAGTGAGTTTACAGTACCGTTTGTATGCGGATGCTGTGATTTAGGAGAAGCTCTCAGAAGACTTGGTGAAGGAGCGTCAATGCTAAGAACAAAGGGCGAACCTGGAACAGGTAATATAGTTGAAGCTGTTCGTCATATGCGTAAGGTAAATTCACAAATTAAAAAAATAGCTAATATGAGCAAGGATGAATTGATGACAGAGGCTAAAAATTTAGGTGCTCCATTTGAGTTGTTGCTGCAGATTCATGAATTGAAGAAGCTTCCGGTTGTAAACTTTGCAGCTGGAGGGGTTGCTACTCCTGCTGATGCAGCTCTCATGATGGAGCTTGGTTCGGATGGTGTATTTGTCGGTTCTGGAATATTCAAGTCAGAGACTCCTGAAAAATTTGCATGTGCAATAGTTAAAGCAACAGCATATTACAAAGATTATGATTTGATTGGAAGATTGTCCAGAGATTTGGGAACTCCGATGAGAGGAATAGAAATTTCAACTATTTCCGGTTCAGAAAGAATGCAGGAGCGTGGATGGTAATGAAAAACGTAGGAGTGTTGGCACTGCAGGGTGCCGTTGAAGAACATATTAGAGCTATAAATTCATTGGGATTTAAAGGTGTGGAGATTAGAAAGCCTGAGCAGTTGAAAGATGTTGATGGGTTGATCCTCCCTGGAGGAGAAAGTACTGCAATAGGTAAGCTTATGAAACAGTTTGAGTTCGTAGATGAAATACGTGCTTTTGCGTCTGAAGGTAAACCTGTATTTGGAACATGTGCAGGAATGGTTCTTCTGTGCGGTGGCAATGAAGAAGGAAGACTGAATCTGCTTGATGCTGAAATTGTAAGAAATGGATTTGGAAGACAGAGAGAAAGCTTTGAAGCGTATTTAGATGTAAAGGGTTTTGATGATAAGATTCCGGCAGTTTTTATAAGAGCACCATATATAGCTTCAACCAAGGCTGAAGTTTTGTCCTGCATTGGTGAAAAAATAGTTTTCGTAAAGCAGGCTAATATAATGGGATGTTCATTTCATCCTGAGCTTACAGATGACAATAGAATTATAGAGATGTTTATAGACATGATATAGAATTAATTTCTCACTTGAGTGGTGAATTCATTGCGTCATATAATAATAAGGCAGATAGCTGTATGTAGTCCTGAGAGTACATTAGCAGTATGAAAAGATATGCATTATCGGTAAAAAATATACAAATAAATATTTGACATTTAGTAAAAATAGTATTATACTTACAATAAATTAAATAAATCTTCAGGGCAGGGTGCAATTCCCGACCGGTGGTAAAGTCCACGAACCGCTTTTGCGGTTGACCCGGTGTAATTCCGGGACCGACAGTAAAGTCTGGATGGGAGAAGAAAGTTACAGGTATTTTTGTTGATACTTGAAGTCGTCAGGCTCTGAATTTATTTTCAGAGCCTGTTTTGGTATTAAGGAGGTATTTTTATGGATGATTTTTATATGAGTAGAGCATTGTTGCTTTCATTAAAAGGCGTGGGAAAAACTAATCCTAATCCGCTTGTTGGAGCTGTCATAGTAAAGGACGGCAAAATAATCGGAGAGGGATACCATGAATATTTTGGCGGTCCCCACGCTGAGGTTAATGCAATAAACAATTCTACAGAGGATGTGGCAGGTTCTACTCTTTATGTTACATTGGAACCATGCTCTCATTTTGGAAAGACACCTCCTTGTGCTGATTTGATTGTGAAAAGCAAAATTTCCAGGGTGGTTATTGCTGTTCTTGATCCCAATCCTATTGTGTCCGGAAAGGGAGTTGAAATTTTAAAACGCGGTAATATCAAAGTTGTAACAGGTGTAATGGAAAAGGAAGCAAGAAAAGCCAATGAAATATTTTTTAAGTATATAAGAGAGAAAAAGCCGTTTTGTATACTTAAAGCCGGAATGACTTTTGACGGAAAGACTGCGACAAAAACAGGCAAGTCAAAGTGGATAACAAATGAAAAATCAAGGCATTATGTGCATGAATTAAGAAATAAGGTTTCGGGAATAATGGTAGGAGTTGATACGATAATAAGTGACAATCCGATGCTTACTACAAGGCTTGAAGAAGGAGGCACAGATGCTGTTAGAATAATTGTTGATTCATCTTTGAAAATACCTCTCGATGCAAAAGTTTTAAACATAAATTCACCTAAAAAGACAATTATTGCAACTACAATGATGGCTGACAGCAAGAAGCTTCAGAAGCTTAGGGATTATGAAAATGTTGAGGTTGTTTTTACTCCTATAAAGGATTCAAGGGTTGATCTGGTTTATTTGTTTGAAAGCCTCGGTTTCATGGGGATTGACAGCATTCTTGCTGAGGGAGGTTCAATGCTTAATTTTTCGGTTATCAAGGAAGGTTTGGCAGACAAGGTTATATTTTTTATAGCACCTAAAATATTGGGAGGGAAGGAAGCTAAATCTCCAATCGGAGGAGATGGCTTTGAAAATATTGAGGATGCAGTGAAGCTGCGTGACATGAGCATAAGTACTTTTGATGAAGATATTATGATTGAAGCATATGTTGGAGAGGAGAGATAATATGTTTACAGGATTAATTGAAGAAGTTGGAATAATGGCAGGAGCAATTTTTGGAGGTACCTCCATGAAATTGACAATAAGAGCTGAAAAGGTGCTTGAAAATTTGAAAATTGGAGACAGTATAAGTACAAACGGCGTTTGCCTGACTGTTTCAAGTTTTACGGATTCGACATTTACGGCTGATGTAATGCCTGAAACTATAAGAAAAACAAATTTAGGCAAGCTTAAAACCGGCATGGGAGTAAATCTTGAAAGGGCTTTGAAGGTGAGCGACAGACTCGGTGGTCATATTGTATCGGGGCACGTTGACGGAACAGGAAAAATAAGAGATTTTAAAGCAGAAGAAAATGCAACGTGGATAATCATTGAAGCAAGCGCTGATGTAATAAAATATGTGATACCGCGCGGATCGATAGCAATTGATGGTACAAGTCTGACAGTTGTCGAGGTGGTTGACAATTATTTTAGGGTTTCAATAATTCCTATAACAAAGGAAGAAACAAATTTATTAAATAAAAAGGTAGGAGACGAGGTAAACCTGGAGTGTGATATTTTAGGAAAGTATGTTGAAAGGTTTTTGACGTTCAAGGAGAACAAAAATAAAACTATAGACATAAAATTTCTTGCTGAAAACGGGTTTCTTGTATAGGAGGAAAAAATGTTCAATACAATTTGTGAAGCAATTGAGGATCTAAGACAAGGAAAAATGATAATTGTTGTAGATGACGAGGACAGGGAAAATGAAGGAGATTTAGTCATGGTAGCCGAGATGGTTACGGCTGAAGCTATTA
>DAIUCB010000230.1:0-4797 GCA_036846385.1 Bacillota bacterium
GGCGGAGGATCGGGAGTATTAAGAGAGGATCTTGGTATGCTGCCTCCCGGCGATATGCGAAATTGTATTACTGCATTGGCAGATATTGAGCCGACTATGGTTAAGCTCTTGCAGCACAGATTTAAGGACGGATATTTATCGGGACAAAGCTTCGGTAATTTATTTATTGCGGCTATGTATGAGATATTTGGAGATTATGAGCATGCTCTTAAGGAAATCGGCAGTATATTCAGGCTTTCAGGCAAGGTTTTGCCAATGACCTTACAGGATACTCAGCTGAAGGCGCTGCTTGATAACGGAGATTATATTCTTGGTGAGAAGGATATACCTGAATATGTGAATAAGCTAAACAGCAAAATTGACAGAATCAGCCTTGTACCTGATGTATGCAGCCCGCTGGTAGAAACCGTAAGAGATATAAAGAAGGCCGATATAATAATATTAGGCCCCGGAAGCCTGTATACAAGTGTAATACCTAATCTCCTTGTTAATGGCATAGCTCAGTTAATATTAGATTCACCTGCAACTGTTTTTTATATATGCAATGTGATGACTCAGCCCGGTGAGACAGATAATTATAATGTCCTTGATCATGTTAATGCTATAATAAAACATAGCTCAAGGCATCTAATAGATTATGTGATAGCTAATGACGAAATAATATCGGATGAGGTTATACACAATTATAAATTCAAGGGAGCAAGTCAGGTTTTGATTGATGAAAATCAGATAAAATCCTTGGAGGAAATTAATATTAAGGTAATAAGCAGCAACTTTATCGATATAAGAAAAAACTATATCAGGCATGATGCTGACAAAATAGGAAAGGTATTATTTAGCTATGCTTGTGAGAAGCAATAGTATAGAAAAGGAAGTGTTACTGTGGGACAAATGTCAGAGATAGTAAAGGACGATAAATTCAGTATTGTTGATGGTATGATTGATTGGGTCAGAGTAGTTGATAAGGAAAATACTGTATTTTATGCGAATAAAAAAATGAGGGAGGATTTGGGCGAAAGTATAATCGGTGATAAATGCTACAAAACCTTCTGCAGAGATGAGAAATGTGATTATTGCATTTCAAATGAAACCTTAATCAGCGGAGCTGTACTGAAGAAGGAAACTAAAATCAAAGATAAAACCTATATGGTTGTTTCATCGCCTATGATAGATGAGGACGGAGAAATCATCGGCTCCGTAGAGGTATTCAGGGACATAACACATGAAAAGGAATTAGCAAAAAAAATAAATGAAAAAAATAAAAAAATGAGTGAGGATATTGACTTTGCAAGGAATATGCAAAAACGTATGCTTCCACCCAAGGGAATGTATAATGGAGTAAATATTGATTATTTATATGAGTCATCTGAATTTTTAAGCGGTGATTTTTTTGATGTTTTTAAAATAGATGCAGACAATGTGGGAATTTATATCTGTGATGTTGTGGGACATGGTGTTACTGCGTCATTGCTTACGGTTTTTGTGAGACAATCCTTAAGAACAATAGCCAAGGGGAACAGCAATGCTCACAAAATAATCGAAGAGCTTCATAAAACCTTTTTGGCTCTTAATTTGGACTATGACAAGTATTTTTCGATTTTTTTCGGAATTTATAACAGAGAAACACATGATTTTAAATATATTAATGCAGGTCATAATTCGGTGCCCATACTTTTGAAAAAACATAGCAGCAACGTTATAATGCTGGAGGCAAAGGGGTATCCTATTTGCAACATATTTGACAATGTTGAGTATGATGTGAACAGTATCAAGCTTTATGAAGGAGACAAACTGTTTTTTTATACTGATGGAATAACCGAATCCAAAAACGAATACGGACAAGAATTCGGAACAGAAAGAATAATTGAAGCAATTAAAAATTCCGATAATATATTAAAGCAATTGAAGGCATCCTTGGAGGAGTACAGGCATATACAAAAAGATGATTATGCTATTCTTATGGCTGAATTAATATAGCGATATCCAAAATAAATAAATGAGGGAGTTCAAATGAATGAAATTTTACTCGATTTAAAAGGTAGTTTTATTAATGATGAGGAAATGGAAAGTATTAAGTCTCAAACAACAAAGGCATTAGAGCTTCTGCTGGGTGGAAACGGAATCAACAGTGAAATGACAGGATGGCTTGATTATATGTACCGCTTTGATCAGAAAGAACTTGGTGAAATAAAAAAGGCATCACAGTATATAATAAACAGTTCAGAAGCATTTATACTTTTAGGTATAGGAGGCTCTTACCTCGGCGCTAAGGCGGCAATTGAGGCTATAAGAGGGGATCTTCACAATGAACTGTGCAGCCCTGCGGTATATTATGCCGGACAAAATTTAAGTGGTGCATATTTAAAAAAAATAATGGAAATAATTAAGAAGAAGGATATTTGCGTAATAGTTGCATCTAAGTCAGGGACAACAATTGAAACTGCTCTTTCATTCAGAATTATAAAAGCATTGATGGAGGAAAAGTATAAGGAAGAAGCAAAGAATCGTATTTTTGCAATTACTGACAAGAATAAAGGAGCTTTGAAAAATATTGCTGAATTAAATGGGTATAAATCCTTTGTGATACCTGATAATATAGGAGGAAGATACTCGGTGCTTACACCAGTAGGCTTACTGCCTATGGCTGCTGCAGGACTTGATATTGATAAATTTATTGAAGGTCTAAAATCAGCACGAGAGGAATACTCAATATGTGATTTTGATAAAAATATTTGCTGCAGGTATGCGGCAGCAAGAAATATTTTGAATAAAAAGGGAAAAGAAATAGAAATACTCGTAAGCTATGAGCCGTCTTATATTTCAATCAGCGAATGGTGGAAGCAGCTGTTTGGCGAAAGTGAAGGAAAGAAAGGACAGGGAATATTTCCGGCAGCCTTAAGCTTTACTACAGATTTGCATTCTATGGGACAATATGTTCAGGACGGTAAAAAAATAATATTTGAAACAACGATTATCACTGAAAATAATAAGGATGATATAGCGATTCCATTTGATAATGATGATATTGACAAGCTGAATTATATTTCAGGTAAAACCTTTAATTATGTTAATAAAATGGCCTTTGAAGGAACCTTTAAGGCACATGAAGAGGGAAATGTACCGGGAATTATATTAAGAATTCCTGAAATGAACGAGTTTTATTTAGGAAAGCTTTTTTATTTTTTCATGATTACCTGCGCAATCAGCGGATATATGAATAATATAAATCCGTTCAATCAGCCGGGTGTAGAAAATTACAAAAAGAATATGTTTAAATTATTAGGTAAAGAATAATAACAAAAAATAAGAAATGAAGGTGTTTAAATGATTAAATTAGGTGAGATGCAAGAGCTTGAGGTAGTTAAAAAGGTGGATTTCGGAGTATATCTGAAAAGCCAAGACGATGAAAAGGGTGAGGATAAAATTTTATTGCCCAAAAAACAAGTTCCTGAAAATATACAGATAGGTGATAAAATAACAGTGTTTGTATACAGAGATTCAAACGACAGAATTATTTCAACTGTTAACCGCCCCAAAATTGTAATCGGAGAAATCGGGTTTTTGAAGGTTGTAGAAATATCACAAATAGGTGCGTTTTTGAATTGGGGACTGGAAAAGGATTTATTCCTGCCCTATCGAGAGCAGATAGGCGAAATCCGAAATAACGGAGAATATATGGTAGGTCTTTATGTTGATAAATCAAATCGTCTGTGTGCTACAATGAACCTGTTTAAGGTATTGAGAACAGATTCTCCATATAAAATAAACGATATAGTTACCGGAACTGTTTTCAGCTTAAAAAGAGGCTTAGGAGCGATGGTTGCTGTTGAAGGTAAATATCTTGGACTTATTCATGAGGGAGAAATATTAAAACCGTTAAGGTCAGGCGATACTGTGGAAGTCAGAGTCAGCAACATAAAGGAGGACGGGAAGCTTGATTTAAGTCTAAAGGATGCTCCTAAGCTGCAGATTGACAGAGACGGAGACAAAATTTTTAATGCTTTGGCAAAAAATAAAGGCTATCTTCCTTTAAATGATGACAGCAGCCCTGAAGCAATTGTTGAAATGCTGGGTATGAGCAAGAGCTCCTTTAAAAAAGGAGTAGGAAGACTTATGAAAAGAGGTATCCTTGATATAGGCAAAGACGGTATTAGGCTTACGGATAAGAATAACATAAGAAGAAAAAATGAAAATGATAAAAATGATAAAAATGATAAAAATAACAAGAGAGGCAGCAGAGCAGGCGTAAATTCGATTAATATGGATCGCAATAAAACCTACAGAAGCAACAAAAATGATAAATAAATAAGGAGGAGGAATATGACAACACCACATAATAACGCAGAAAAAGGCAATATAGCGGAAACCGTATTACTTCCCGGAGATCCTTTGAGGGCAAAGTTCATAGCAGAAAATTTTTTAACAGATATAAAGCAGTTTAATGCAGTAAGAAATATGCTTGGATATACCGGAATCTATAATGGCAGAAGGGTATCTGTTATGGGTACCGGAATGGGCTGTCCTTCAATAGGAATTTACTCATATGAGCTGATACATATGTATGGAGTGAAAAATTTAATCCGTGTAGGATCATGCGGAGGCTATGATAAAAATTTAAAGCTGTTTGATATAATATTGGCTATTGGAGCAAGCACCGATTCAAATTATGCTAATCAATACAATTTACCCGGAATTTTTTCGGCAACAGCGTCCTGGGAATTATTATCAAAAGCTAAAAGAGTAGCTGATGAAAATAATATTGCCGCAACAGTAGGAAATATAGTAACCTCTGATATA
>DAIUCB010000231.1:0-4777 GCA_036846385.1 Bacillota bacterium
CGGTGACCTCCGCCTTAATTCCATGGAATACTTGCGGTGCATTTTTATATGGAGTATTGGGGGTATCAGCCTGGGAATATGCCAGATATGCAATTTTTAACTATACAATGCCTATAGTAGTTATAGTATTTGGTTTTCTGGGGTTATTTGTTTATAGGATAGAGGATGATCCTGATACGGTTATAGATTCTAAAAGAGATTAAGCAAAGGTAAAATGAATATATTAAATTATCAGAACAACAGATATTGTCAGTCGCTTTGCTGACAATATTTTATTGTAAATTTTCTTGTAGAGTTATTAATATCTATGATATAATTAATAAATAAAATACAATACGGATAATTAAGCAAGGAGACAATAATGGCAAATTTATGGAGTGGACGATTCGAAAAGGGAATGGAAAAAATAGTTGAAGAATTCAACGCATCCATAAGCTTTGATAAAAAGCTTTATGACTGTGATATTGCAGGCAGCATTGCACATATTACTATGCTGTTTGAACAGGGGATAGTGACTGAGGAAGAAAAAACCAAAATAATAGACGGTTTACAGGAAATAAAGCTTGAAATTGAAAGCGGTAAAATCAATTTTACCGAAAAGGATGAAGATATACATATGGGAGTTGAAGGCTTGCTGATAAAAAAGCTTGGTGACACAGGCAAAAAGCTTCACACTGCCAGAAGCAGAAATGATCAGGTTGCAGTTGATACCAGACTGTATGTTAAAAAGGAAATCATTAATATATTGGAGGGTCTAAGATATATGGAGCATGTGCTCCTTGACAAGGCTGAAAAATACTATGATAAAATAATGATAGGCTTCACCCATATGCAGCATGCTCAGCCGGTCACTGTCGGCTTTCATTTGATGGCATATTTTCAAATGTTTAGGAGAGATATGGAAAGATTTAAGGATGTATATGAGAGAACTGACTTTTGTCCCCTAGGTTCCTGTGCCTTGGCAGGGACTACAATTCCTATTGACAGACATAGAACAGCAGAGCTGTTAAATTTTGCGAAGGTAACAGAAAATGCGATGGATTCAGTAAGTGACAGAGATTATATATTGGAATTAATCAGTGCCGCAGCTATATGTATGATGCATATCAGCAGGTTTGCAGAGGAGTTTGTTTATTGGAATTCACAGGAATTCGGATATATTTCGATAGATGACAGCTTTTGTACAGGAAGCAGCATAATGCCTCAAAAGAAGAATCCCGATATGGCGGAGCTTTTAAGAGGCAAGGTTGGAAGAGTATACGGCAACCTGTTTCAGCTTTTGACTGTAATGAAGGGAACGCCTTTAGCATATAATAAGGACTTTCAAGAGGACAAGGAGGGGCTCTTTGATACTGTTGATACTTTGAAAAAGAGTCTGTTAATATTTGCAAAAATGATTGAAAAAACCGAATTTTGCTTGGAAAATATAAATAAGCATCTAAGCAAGGGGTTTTTGAACGCAACGGATATAGCGGAGCATTTGGTAAAAATCAATATACCTTTCCGTGAAGCTCATGAGATAGTAGGTAAAATGGTAAAATACTGTGAAATAAACAATAAGGACTTCAATGACATGACAGATGATGAGCTGAAAAAAATTGATATAAGGCTTAACAAAGCATCACTCCCCGACCTCAGTATGGAGGGCTGTGTAAATGGCAGAATTTCATACGGAGGCACGGCACCATCAGAGGTTATGAGACAAATTAAGGCAGGAAGAAGCTACCTGGAAGCAAACGAATAAATCTAATGTATATATTAAAATCAATAATATAAATGGAGACGAAAATGAATTATAATGAAGAAGCACTTAAAATGCATGAGCTGCATAAGGGAAAAATTGAAATAAAAAGCAAGGTCAGGGTAGAAAACAGAGATGATTTAAGTACTGCATATACTCCAGGTGTAGCAGAGCCTTGCAGGAAGATACATGAAAATACCGAAAATGTGTACAAGTATACAGCAAAGGGTAATCTTGTTGCTGTTTTAACAGATGGTTCGGCAGTACTTGGATTGGGTAACATAGGACCTGAAGCTGCAATGCCTGTAATGGAGGGAAAATCCGTTTTATTTAAAAATTATGCCGATGTAGATGCGTTCCCGATATGTTTGGCTACTCAGGATACTGAGGAAATTATCAATGCGGCAAAATATATTGCTCCTACCTTTGGAGGAATAAATCTTGAAGATATTCAAGCACCAAAATGCTTTGAAATAGAAAGAAGATTGCAGGAAGCACTGGATATACCGGTATTTCATGATGATCAGCACGGTACTGCTATTGTAGTATGTGCAGCACTGATAAATGCATTAAAGCTGACCGGAAAATCCATGGATAAAATTAAGGTTGTTTTGAACGGACCCGGTGCTGCAGGAACGGCGATTATAAAAATGATGCTCTCCTTGGGAATACATGATATTATTGCCTGTGACAGCAAAGGAATAGTAGTTGAGGGCAGAGACGGGGGATTGAACGAGCATAAGTCGGAGCTTGCGCAAATTACCAACAAACAAAAATTAAATGGTAGTTTGAGGGACGCATTAGTGGGAGCAGATGTATTTATCGGAGTATCGGGACCGAATGCCGTAACGGAAGCAATGGTAAAAAGTATGAACACAAATGCAATTGTATTTGCTATGGCAAATCCGATACCGGAAATAATGCCCGAGGATGCAAAGCGAGGCGGAGCAGCTGTCATAGGAACAGGAAGATCTGATTTTCCTAATCAAATTAACAATGTTCTGGCATTTCCGGGAGTATTCAGAGGAGCATTGGATGCAAGAGCAAAAAGAATAACAGATGACATGAAAAAAGCGGCTGTATATGCTATAGCAGGGCTGGTCGGAGATGATGAGCTTTCGGAAAATTACATAATTCCCGGACCCTTTGACAACAGAGTGGTAAAATCTGTAGCAAAAGCCGTTCAAAATGCATGGAAGGAATAAAAAGTTAACTAATAAAGAAAAAGCTGAAATTATAATCAGCTTTTTTTGTACGGCTATATATTGGTATTTGCATTAATCTGAAAATATATCTTTAAAAAAGCATATAGAAATGTTAGAATGGGAATAGAATATATTAATATAAAATATTGAGAGGGTGTCTTATGGAATATATTAAGATGATTAATGAGCTGCATAAAGAATTGATTTCAAAAATAAGCGGAACGGTATCAGCTTCGGAGCCTTTAAAAAATCATACGTATTTCAAAATCGGGGGACCTGCGGACCTGTTTGCAGAGCCTGATAATATAGATGAATTAAAAACTGTTTTTAAAATAATTAAAAAATATAATATAAATTATTATATAATCGGCAACGGAACAAATTTGCTGGTTTCAGATGAAGGCTTTAGGGGTATAATTATTAAGATAGGTGAAAAATTTAATTATATAAACAAAGAGGGAAGCTTAATAAGAGCAGGAGCAGGCACACCTTTGTCAGTTTTGGCTAAATATGCTGCCAGAGAAGGCTTGGCAGGCTTTGAATTTGCAAGCGGAATTCCCGGCTTTGTCGGCGGTGCTGTTTGCATGAATGCGGGAGCCTATGGCGGTGAAATGTGTGATGTGATTAAAGAAGTTAAATGTCTTGATAATGATGGGAAGCTGTATATTTTCAACAATAAGGATATGGATTTCGGCTACAGGCACAGCAGAGTATCTGATACAGATTTAATAGTTCTGGAGGTTGAAATTGAGCTGCAGCCGGGAAATGAAAAGGATATATTCAAAAAAATAAGTGAGCTGAACGAAAAAAGAACAACAAAGCAGCCTATTAGCATGCCGAGTGCAGGAAGTACCTTTAAAAGACCTTTAAACGGATATGCTTCAAAGCTGATTGAGGATGCAGGGCTGAAAGGACTGATATACAGAGGAGCAATGGTTTCAGACAAACATTGCGGATTTATAGTAAACTATGATAATGCCAGCTGTGAGGATGTGCTGGAGCTTATGCGTATAGTAATAAGTATTGTATATGATAAATTCGGCATTAAATTAGAGCCGGAGATAATAATAATAGGAGCAAGCTTGTAAATATAATTACTGTTTTTTGAGGAAGGTTCAAATGAAGCTTAAGGCGGATTATCACATTCATTCAACATATTCTAAACACAATCACGGGAAATCGACTATTGAGGAAATTATTCAAAAATCAATTGATATGGGGCTCAAGGAAATTGCCGTAACAGACCATGGACCGGGGCATTTCTTGTATGGAATTAAAAGAGATAATATTATTAAGGCAAAAAATGAAATAACAGAGCTGAGAAAAAAGTATCCGAATATTAAGATTTTATTTGGTGTAGAGGCTAATATAATCAATCATTCGGGAGATATTGATATAGATGATGATATGATTGAGCTGTTTGATATTATATTATGCGGCTACCATATTGGTGTAATATTCTCAGGCTTATATGATTTGTGGAATTTCTTTTTCATGAATATCATATGCAGGCTTAGCAAGAGCCTGACGGAAAAGCAGATTGAAAAAAACACGAGTGCAGTGGTAAATGCATTAAATAAAAATAAAATATATATTTTAACTCACCCGGGAGATAAAATACCGGTTGATATGGATAAGGTATCCTATGCAGCACAGAAAAATAAAACACTTTTAGAAATAAGCAACCACCATAGTCATTTAAATACAGAAGAAATAAAGGTTGCGGCAAAATATGAGGTTAGCTTTGTTATAAACAGTGATTCCCACATTAAGGATAATATAGGCGGCTTTGAAAATGGTTTAAAAGCAGCAAAAGAAGCGGGACTTAACA
>DAIUCB010000232.1:0-4770 GCA_036846385.1 Bacillota bacterium
GCTCTATATAAACCTTATCGGCAATTTCTGTATCTGTCATAATTGTTGCAGGGTTGGAATTAATCAAAACAGTTTCTATTCCTTCCTCCCTGAGAGCTCGGCATGCTTGTGTTCCCGAATAATCAAATTCGGCAGCTTGACCGATTATTATCGGTCCGGAGCCTATTACTAAAACCTTCTTTATACTTTTATCTAACGGCATATTATTTTACTCCTTTATACAAATTTATGAAATCATCGAATATATTATGTGAGTCATAAGGACCGGGGCATGCTTCAGGATGATACTGTACACCCATTACAGGCAAGGTCCTGTGCTTAACTCCTTCAATAGTTCCGTCATTAATATTTATATGAGTTATTATCATATCCTGTGTCATTGTTTCTTCCTTTATCATATAACCATGATTCTGAGAGGATATAGTCACCTTTCCTGTCAATAAATTCTTAACCGGATGGTTGCAGCCTCTGTGACCGAATTTCATTTTGACGGTTTTTGCTCCCAAGGCTAAAGCGATAATCTGCAAGCCGAGACATATACCCGTCACAGGCCTTTTATTCATCAATATTTTTACATTTTCTATTACCTCCGGTAAATCGATAGGATCTCCGGGACCGTTTGACAGAAATATTCCATCCGTATTATAGCTTAATATTTCATCAGGCGATGTAAATGCGGGAAATACGGTAAGCTTGCAGCCTTTGTTTAAAAAGGAATTAATAATATTGTTCTTAATTCCGAAATTTAAGACTCCCACATGTATGTCTCCTTCTCCTAAGGTTATTATTTCACTTGAGGTAACCTTTTTAACCGCATTTGTATTGCTGAAGCTGTTGAAATACATTTCAACAGCTTCACTGTTCATATTTCCTGCTGTTATAATACCTTTCATTGTACCTGCATCTCTGATAATTTTAGTTAATTGTCTTGTATCTATACCCTCTATTCCCATAATATTATTTTGAATCAAATATGAATTTAAGTCTATTTCACATCTGAAATTATTTGGCTCAAGACATCTTTCCCTGACTATAAATCCCTTTACCTTTGGACTTGATGATTGTGAATCATCCAGATTAATTCCGTAATTTCCTATTAAAGGATATGTCATAGTTACAATTTGACCATAATAGGATGGGTCGGTTAAAATCTCCTGATAGCCTGTCATTCCTGTATTAAATACTACCTCACCGACAGTATCAGATATTTTTCCAAAGCATTCGCCTTCAAAGGTCATTCCGTTTTCAAGTATTAATTTTCCTTTCATCTCTTCCTCCTATTATTTTTATATTTAACATGGTTATCTTAAATTCAGCTGCCATACTTTTTATACTGAATTGTATTTAAAAAATAGCTATAACATTTAAAATGTTATAGCTATTTTTGAAAATAAAATATTTATTTTTTTACATATTTCTAAATTTATATTAAATTTTATATTTGCATTATTTACAGTAACCATCATTTTCTCCCGCAGCTAAAAATTATCTACGTAAGAAAATAACATACATAAAATATTTTGTCAAGTATTAATTTTGCATTTTTATTATCTTTTTATTATTTATAAAAAGATAATTTTCACATTATAAAGCTTATGTATAAATATATATTGAATTATATTGTAATTATTTTACTGATGCTGATTAACGCCTGTTTCTGAAATAATATCCTACTCCCCACTTTGTAAGGATATATTCATAATTATCGGTTTTACTTTCTATTTTTTCTCTCAGTCTCCTGACATGAACATCGACTGTTCTAAGGTCGCCGAAATATTCATAGCCCCATATTATTTCAAGCAGCTCTTCTCTGGAAAATACTTTGCCGGGATTTGTTGCAAGTAAAAGCAATAAGTCAAATTCCTTTGCCGTTAAATTAATTTCCTGACCGTGAACACTTACCTTTCTTCCCAAAGCGTTAATAATAAAATCATCCACTAAAATAGTTTGCTCGTTAGGCTTTTGATTAGTCATTTTTGTTCTTCTTAATATTGCCTTCATTCTGGCTTTTAATTCTAAAATATTAAAGGGCTTTGTCATATAATCGTCAGCACCGTATTCAAGTCCCAATATTTTATTCATATCCTCATCCTTAGAGGTCAATATAAGAATAGGCACATTTGATTTTTCCCGTATTTTTTGGCAAACCTCGAGTCCATCCATTTCAGGAAGTATAATATCTAATATAATCATGTCATATTCATTGGAGTCAATTTTTCTCAATGCTTCATTTCCGTCAAGAGCTGAATCTACATCGTAATTGTCCTGCTCCAAACTATATTTAAGTCCTTTTATTAATAAAAGCTCATCATCTACAATCAATACTTTCATTTATTAAACTCCTTGAAATTGTTTGTTACAAAAATTAAACTATTTTAACTATATTAACCTTAAACATAAACATTGTCAAGATAAATATTAAATTTCAGTAAAATAATAGACTTTATAAACATTATTAAATTTCTGAATTATTCAATTATATAAACTATTAAAATAATACTCTGTCATTTCCGTTTCTTTTAGTAACTCTGGTTATGTCAAAATATTCAAGGAGAATTATCGCATTTTTTCGGTTTGTGTTAAGCAAATCTCTATATTCTGCCGCTGTGATTTTTCCGTTTTCTTTGATATATTTGATTAAAATATTTTTAGCCTTATCAAATTTATCATAGGAGGTTATGCAGTCCTCATTTATTTTTATAATTTTTTTATTGTCAGTTAAAATTGAAAGTATATCCTCTGAGCTGATATTTGTGAATGTCATACTTTTCAAATCCTCAGGCTTAATAAAATCATAGCCCGCTTCATCAAGAAGCTTAAGAATTTTTGCTTCGCCCTTTAAATAGTTTTCATCGTATTTGATACTGAAATAAGGAAGAGATATATATTCTTCCTCTAATTTTAATACGTTTTTGTCCGCCATTTTTAGAATTAAGGAATCAAATACCGGCTGTTTTATTTTAGGGAAAAACCTGCTCTTTATCTCCGATTTTTTAACTCCCTTTTTATAATTATTTTCCTGATGGAATCGGAAAAGATATTTGTCTAATTTATTCTCATAATCTCTTTCATAATCCTTATGATACGTGTAAATATCATTTTTTAGTCTGATAACTGTTATTTTATCCTCTTCCTCGAGAATTTCCATATTAGTCCGTATTTCCGTCTCTGTAAGTGCAGTGATTTTAGCAAGCTCTCCTACTGACGGAATTAATTTTGAATTTTCTCTGATTAATTTTTCTATTACATCTGTATTTGAACCTTTTTCCTTTATTTTTAATTCTTCCAGCAGATTTTCATCAAATCTTTTTCTTTTTGTGGGAACAGGCTCAATTATTTCTCCTCCGCCTATAGTTTCCATAGGTGAATAAAACCTGATTATAAACTTGTCTCCTCTTCTTACTGCTATTTCCTCCTCTAATCTGAGCTGTGCGTAGCAGCTTTCACCCGGCGACAATTAATCCTTGTCAAGGAGCACCACCCTGCAAAGTATTTCGCTTGTACCTGTATATAAATGAAGTCTTGATCTGTTTTCAACTATTCGTCTGGAGTTTTTAAGAAGATTAAGCTTTACATCCAGCATCATAGTATTTTTCATGGAATTTACGGGAGCAATCACACATCCTCTGTAAATTTCAGTCTTTTTAATATTCGATAGATTTATTGCCGTTCTTTGCCCCGCATAGGCATATTCCGTATCGTTGCTGTGAACCTGTATATTTCTTATTTTACAAATTTTATTGACCGGAAATATTTCTACCTCATCACCTTTTTTTAGCTTGCCGGATATCAGTGTTCCTGTTATTACAGTACCAAAACCGGTTATGGAAAATGCTCTGTCTATAGGAAGCCTCGGTATCGTATTTATATCTCTTTCCTCTTCATCCGACTCTGTAAGTCGGACAATTGTATCAATAAGCTCCGATATACCGTAATTAGTTACGGAGGATACCTCAACAACAGGTGCATTTTCTAAAAATGTATCCTTTAAATCTTCCTTTATATCCTCTTTGACCAGCTCAATCCAATCCTCGTCTACTAAATCTCTCTTCGTCAGAACAATTATGCCCTTTTTTATTCCCAGAAGATTCAATATATTTATATGTTCGTCTGTCTGAGGCATAATTCCTTCATCTGCTGCTATGACTAGAAGTACTATATCCATTCCGATTACTCCTGCAAGCATATTTTTAATGAATTTTTCATGACCGGGCACATCAATAATACCTGCCTTATTGCCGTCAGGCAAGTCAAAATATGTAAAACCTAAATCTATTGTTATTCCTCTTCTTTTTTCTTCCTCCCATCTGTCCGTCTCTCGTCCTGTAAGAGCCTTAATCAAGGTTGTTTTTCCGTGATCGATATGACCTGCTGTTCCTATTATAATGTTTTTCATTTTTCCTCCTGTATACGGGTATTACGAGCATCCGAAAACTTCCTTGAAGGTTTTACATACTGTTTCTGCCTCACTCGGGAAAACAGTTCTGAAATCAAGGAGTAGCTTGTCATTTATGATTCTTCCTATTATTGGTGTTTCTGCATATCTGAGACTCTTTTCAAGAGCTGCTGTTGTCATATTGTTAGGCTTGAAGGAAATCCCCTTGCTCTTCATTCTTTCCATAGGAAGAGAACCTCCGCCTATTTGGGATTCACAATCCTCAATATTTATATCACACAGGCTTCCTATTGCAGGCATTAATTTATTGTATAAAGTTTCCGCCTCATTTGCTATTTCAATTAAGCTTTTGTTTATCATCTTCATAACGGGAA
>DAIUCB010000233.1:0-4769 GCA_036846385.1 Bacillota bacterium
TGTATTCAGCTGACCTAATAAAATATCTTCTCCCGCCGACCTCAAGGGGGTAGCCTAATAATATTCTAAATGCAATAACAATCAGTACTGCTCCGATTGCGATTATTATAATTGACCTTGAATCTACAATCTGATTTGCTGTTTCGCCTATTGTAGACCTGACCGAATTATTTCCGCCTCCGCCTGCACTTCCGCTGTTTCCGTCTCCACCTGCAATTACTATAACCAAGCTGATTAAAAAGGATTTCCAATAATTTGTTTTTAAAACAGCCTTTGCTCTTTCTTTAAGAACCTCTCTAGTCCACATAGATTAACTCCTTTTTATTATTTTTGATATTCAAAGAAATTATATCATTATATAAATTATAACATACAACAATATTTTATCAAAGTAATTTTAGTATACTCCCGCTATGAGATTATGAAAACCCTTGTCTCCTTCATCATAAAAATGCTCTTTAAAGGCAATGACACTCCATCATGAGCAATCCTCGCTTTTTTATCTACCGGTAAGATAGCTTTCCGGCAGATAAAAAAACCCGGATTTTTTTAAACCGGGTTTTTACTATATATCATGACATTTTTTGAGGAATAAATTTATATTTTCCATTTCCTTTTTTACATTCACATTTATTCTGCCAAGTCTGTCACAATAGCCTAAGAGGGCAACCTCCTTATAGTCGGTTTCCTCCCTCATAGCTTTAATATCTGCAAAATGCAAATTTTTTACTACATGCAGTATTTGCATGTGCCATCTGACTAAGCCGCATACCTTTTCGATAAATTTATTATCTGATGTAAATTCAGTCAGAAATTCCTTGGCCATAACAGCGCCAATTTTTTCATGGTCATAGGATGTAATTTTACCTTTTTTATTTTTTGTAGTATCTGGCTTCCCAATGTCATGAAGCAATGCTGCCCACATAAATATTTTCTCGTTTTTACTTTTAGATTTCATTTTAGCTGCTTGATCAACAACCAGCATCGTATGATTCCAGACATTCCCTTCCGGGTGATGGATGGGAGATTGATCTGTTTCCCTCATTTTATACAAAAAATAAAAAGGATGCTCTTTAAATATAGGTGTATCCAAAATACTGTTAAAATATTCAGAAGGCTTATCATCCAACAAAAGATGATTATTCATTTCATTTAACAGAATTTCTTTTGTATCCTCATTTATTAAATTACAATCTAATTTTTTTTGTTTGAGCTGCATAATACTACCTCAACAGTCGATTTTAATAATGTATTCTGTAGCATACCACAGCTATAAAAAATTATTCTTTTAATGTTTTTTTATTTGCTAATTTTTAAAATATATTGAAATTTCAATCAAGGTGCTAATTAACTGTCATTTAAATCAATATAAAATTAATTTTATTATTATACTACTCTAACTGCAAAGCTTGGACAAGATGCAACACAGTAGCCGCATTGGATGCATTTTTCCTGATCGATAAAAGCCTTTCTGTTATCCGCAATACTTATTGCTCCGCTGTGACATGCTCTGACGCAAGAACCGCAGCTTATACAAACGCCCTCAAAAACCTTTATTTGCTTTCTGTTTTTTATGCTCAATATTCCGTCTAAATCCGCTTCTCCGTTAAAGTATTTAACATTGTACAATACTTCCTCTTTACTTATCATTCCGACAGCAATTGCATAATTATCGCTTAAGCTTCGTGCAAAATCCATACTGGCTGCATAATCATCTATCAAGGTGCCTCCGCCTAATGCTTTCATAAGATAGATTCCCTTGCCGTTTTTTTCGCACAAAGCTATTGCATTTTTCATATCCTCGATTGAGCCCTCTAATATTCCTCTTCCTACCTTGTTTATCAAAGGAAATACTATATCGATATCATCTCTGTAGGCAGCAGCTTCAACAAGCTTAACATTGTGAGCAGAAATACCTACAGCCTTTATTATACCTTTTTCCTTATATTTCTTGAGGCAATCTAAAACATCCTTTTTCAATTCAAATGCATCTACACCGTTTCTTGCTGAATGAAGCAGAAAAATATCTATATAATCGATTCCCATACCTTCTAATGCTTCATTAACAGCATACTCAGCATCCTTATATGTTAAACAGTGAGTTTTTGTGGCAATTATCGGTCTGTCTTTTCTGCCGGCTAATGCCAGCTTAATTGGCTCATAGGTTTTGTACATTTGAGCTGTATCAATAAAATTTATACCTAAATCTAAAGCATAGGATAAAATTTCTGCTGATTCTTCAGGCTTCAAGTTTTTCTGAAGCGGTCCAAAGGGCAATGCTCCAAAACATAATTCTGTTACCTCCATGCCTGTTTTTCCTAAAATAACCTTTTTCATATCAAATCCTCCATTTATGCCATAATATCATAATAAATAATGATTTTAAAAATTTTAAATATTATAACACATACATTTATAAATTTCTATATTATCAGAAAAATTACGATAAAAAGCTTTAGATGTACAAAAGGTTAAATTCCGTTATATTAATATAAAAATAGGGCAAAAATATTATCTATTGTTTTGCAGTTAAATAACCTTTTCTTTATTGCTGCTTTCAATTTCATTTTCCTCTTGCTGTTTGAATGTAAAGAATATATGTCTCAACAGTTCCATGCAATTTTTAACTGTCTTGCCGTCTTCATCATCGATAACAGGATTTAATTCAACAAAATCCATCGATGTAACAAAGCCTTCTCCAAGTAGCTCTGTAAATATTTTTTTACCCTCTTCTAAGCTGAATCCGTCTGAAACAGCCGTACCTGTGCCCGGTACTATAGATTTGTCAAGAGCATCTATATCAAAGCTGACATGAACACCATCAACATTTGATTTATTTATTTTATGAATAATTGCTTTCAAAATATTGTTCAATCCGTTTTTTTTGACTGTTTTCATTGTATAAAAATTCAAATTTACTCTTTCAGCCAATTCAAATTCGCCCGGGTCGATATCTCTTCCTCCGATAATATAAACATTTTCGGGCTTAACCTTTTGACCCTTATAATAAATATCAGTTAAAGCAGTATCTCCCACATTCATAGAAGCAGCCAAAGGCATTCCGTGAATATTGCCCGAGGGTGATGTATCTCCTGTATTAATATCACCATGAGCGTCTATCCATATTACCGCAAGCTCATTAAAATGCTTGCCGGTACCGGCAATGCTTCCCATTCCAAGAGAATGATCTCCACCCAGAACAAAGGGAAATGCTTTTTCCTTTAGTGAGCTGTGAACAGCCTTGGCCAAAGAATTGTTATATTCAACTATCGGATACAAATACTTTAATTGCTTATGACCCGCATATTTTTCCTCCGGGGAAACAGCGGGAATCAATATATCTCCCATATCATGCACATCATGACCTTCTTCTTTTATCAAATCAACGATGTTATTTTCTCTCAGTACAGCCGGACCGAATTGAACACCTTCTCTGTCACAGCCATAATTTACAGGTACTCCTATCAAATTTATCTTCAATACAACATCCTCCTTACATTATTCATGTCTTATAATTATAAGTTAAATGAATATTTATGTCAATACATTATCATAAAACAGTCTTGCAATTCCAGTAATTAACAATATTATGAAATATCTTATTGTATTTTTATATAATTTAATATAAAATCAATTATTATATGCCCGATAATATAATTACATTTTATATAATTATATTTTCAATAAGGCTGAATTTGGAGGATTATTGTGCGTGATTATTTTGTCAGAATATCAAAGGTAATATTGGGACTGGTATTATACTCTATTGGATTATTGTTAAGCATCCATGCGAATATCGGGCTTGCACCGTGGGATGCCTTCAGTATAGGTGTATCCGGCTTAACAGGTATTTCATACGGTAACGTCAGTATTATTACCGGTATTATCATATTAATTGTAGTAGTATTGCTTTTAAAGGAAAAGATTGGTCTGGCGACTGTTTTAAACACCGTATTGATAGGTATTTTCGTGGATATCTTGCAATCCTTTGATTTTGTTCCATATATGACTGATTTTATATTGGGAGTACTTATGCTGCTTGTAGGACAGTTTATTGTTTGTCTTGCCACATATTTCTATATCAGTCCGGGACTTGGCTGCGGTCCTAGAGATACTCTTATGGTAGCCCTAGGTAAATGCTTTCCAAAGATTCCTATTGGTGCCATCAGAGGCTCTATTGAAGGAACCGTATTGATAATCGGATGGCTTCTCGGTGCCAAGGTTGGCTTGGGGACGGTCATTGCAGTTTTCGGCATAGGATTTGTAATGCAGCTAACCTTTAAGCTTTTGCGATTTGATGTGAAGGCCGTAGTACACGAGAGCATAATTCAGACAGCGGCTGTACTGAAGGTTAAGAGTGGTTCTCCCGAGTGATTTATTACTGTTTCACAGATATTGACTTGTTATTGACTAAGTGATAATATAGTATATGTTACCAAATATAAAGGAGCGATAAATATGTCTGATTATGTTCTAACATGTTGTTCTACAGCAGATATGCAATATGATTATTTTAAAAAAAGAAATATTCCGTTTGTTTGTTTTCATTACAATATTGATGGAAAGGAATATCCGGACGATCTGGGACAGACTATGTCTTTTGAAGAGTTTTACGGTAAGATCGCAGCGGGCGCAATGCCTACAACCTCTCAGGTAAATGTAGGACAGTTTATTGACTTTTTTGAACCCTACTTAAAGGACGGTAAGGACATTCTTCATATATCCCTGTCTTCAGGTTTGTCAGGATCATACAATTCTGCTTGTATTGC
>DAIUCB010000234.1:0-4767 GCA_036846385.1 Bacillota bacterium
AAAAATCATTTTGTCAATAGTAAAAATTAAAAAATCTTAAACCCAAATCTTAAAATTTTACCTGCCTTATTCCCATTTTTTTTATTATGTTTAATTTTAAAATAATAAACTGAACAATAAATAATTTTCTGTCTGTTAAAGCTTTTAATTTTACAGGTAACCTTTATTCTGCAGTCACATAAAATATAGGGAAATTGTAGGATTAAAGGAGGTTTTCATGGTTTATCAATATGATGCTGCTATTATCGGTGGTGATTTGAGGCAGTCTTATTTGGCTTCTGTTTTAAAGCAGTCCGGCTTTAGTGCAATTACCTATGGAATAGATACAATTACTCCTGAATTATATCTAAATATAGCCGACTCTCCCAAATATGCCATAGATTCATGTAAAACAATTATTGCTCCTATACCCTTCTCAAGGGATAAGAAATACATTACCGGTCTTGATGTTAATAATCAGACTGAACTTCAAAAATTATCCGTAGAAAAATTATTATCCTACCTTCATCCGGAGCATTATTTGATTGGGGGCAACATTCCGTGGGAAGTGGTTGACTATTGCAATAAGATAGGTATAGGGTATTTTGATTTAATGAAAAATGATGACATTGCATTGCTGAATGCTGTCGCAACTGCTGAAGGCGCTATTGCTGAGGCTATCATTAAAAGCAGCGGAAATCTCCATCAGAGCAAAGGGTTGGTATTGGGCTACGGTAGATGCGGCAAGGTATTATCAGCAAAGCTGCATAATTTGGGGATGCATGTGACTGTGGCGGCAAGAAATAACGGTGCTTTGCTGGAGGCATACACCAATTGCCTCGATATAATAAGGCTTTATGATGAAGATCTTGATATTTGTGAATTTGATTTTATTTTTAATACTATACCTGCCCAAATATTAGATAAAAACTTACTTTTAAATTTATCACCCGATGCTGTAGTCATCGACATTGCATCTGCTCCGGGCGGAGTTGATTATGAGGCTGCAAGGGAGCTTAAGCTTAATGTGCATTCCTGCTTAGGTATTCCCGGTAAAATTGCACCAAAGGCTTCGGCAAAAATATTAGCCGGAGCAATTATCCCTATATTGAAAGAAAGAAGTGATTAAATGACATTGTCAGGAAAGAATGTCGGAATTGGTATTACCGGTTCCTTTTGTACCTTTGAAAAAATTATGCCACAGATAGTTAAAATTGTTGAAGAAGGAGCTAATGTATATACGGTATTATCAGGAAATGCACAATCAATTGACAGTAGGTTCGGAAATGCAGCTGATTTTATACAGATATTATATGAAATTACGGGAAGAAAACCAATTATGACTATTGAGGAAGCAGAGCCAATCGGTCCCAAGGATATGTTTGACATTTTTCTGATTGCTCCCTGTACGGGCAATACCGCTGCAAAGCTGAATAACGCAATTACAGATACACCTGTGCTGATGGCGGCAAAAGCACATATGAGAGGAAATAAGCCTGTTGTTATTTCTATTTCCTCCAATGATGCTCTCGGCATAAATTTCAAAAATATAGCTTCTCTCTACAGTACAAAAAATATTTTTTTCGTGCCCTTCGGTCAGGATAACTATAAATCAAAGCCTAATTCCATGATTGCTCATCTGGATAAAATTATTCCTGCTATGGAAATGGCATTGGAGGGGAAGCAAATACAGCCTGTTATTTGCGGACCCAGCTAAGACAAAAGACTCTCACCCATTTTTCAAATGATGTTGAAATCAGGTGAGAGTCTTTGATTTTATTTTGGTAAAAATCTTTGAAAAACATAATTAGAAATATCCATTCCTTTTTCGGTTAGCTTGACCGAGTTGTTTTCATATGCCAATAGATTATTTTGAATGAGATAATCTATTTCTTTCCTGTAATAATTATTGAAATCTGTTAAAAATCTTTGGTTAAATTCTTTAACATCTAATCCTTTGGTTAATCTTAAATTGAGCATTATATATTCAAACATTAAAGCTGCACTATCCAGAACCTCAAGGGTTGTTCTGTTAAAATTACCGCTGTCTGCATTTTTGCAGTATGTATCAATATCGCTTATATTACTGTATCTTTTCTTATTTAAGAAAGAATGTGCTGCTGTTCCTATTCCGATATACTCATTTTGTTGCCAATATTTTAAATTATGTTTGCATTCGTATCCCGTTTCGGCAAAGTTTGATATCTCATACTGCAGCAGGTTATACTTTTTCATTTCTTCTCTGCCTGCATAATAAATTTCTCTTTCTTCTTCTTCCTCAAGCATTGCTATAGTATGGTTTTTCTCCATTTGATACATCGGTGTCCCTTTTTCAAGCTTCAGAGAGTAAAAGGAAATATGCTTTACTTTTTTTTCTGCAAGCTGAGTCAATGTATATATTATATCTTTGACTGTCTGATTTGGAATATTAAACATGACATCTGCATTTATATTTTCAAAGCCCAGCGTCCTTGCCAGTTCTATAGCTTCAAGAGCCTGTCTGCTGTCATGGAGTCTACCGATATTTTTTAATATATTGTCATTTAATGATTGTACTCCTATACTCAGCCGGTTAATACCCGAAGCTTTATATGTAGTAAGATTTTCAGATGTTAAACTGTTTGGATTTGCTTCTATGCTTATTTCTGCTGCTGCATCAACAGTAAATATATCCTTTATCGCTTGGATAATTTTTCTGATATTTGACGGATTTATTACGGTAGGTGTTCCTCCGCCAAAATATATTGTATCTGCAATATATTCTGAGCCAAGCTGTTTATAGCCTTCTATTTCTCTGATTACCGCATTTACATAGTTGTCTTCGGATTGCTTATCCCATTTTACAGAATAGAAGTCGCAATAATAGCATTTTCTCATACAAAACGGAATATGTACATATATACCAAGTTTTTTCATTTGTGCCTCTTAATTTTTTATATTATTCAAAATTTTCATATTGATATGGTAACTATATGTCGGTTCCTGAATTAATTCATTTCATTGCAGGCGTATAAAACTACTGCGGAGGTTACCAGTCCTGCTGTTTCGGTCCTGAGTATTCTTTTGCCCAATGTTACGATATGGGCTCCTATTTCCTTGAACATTTCAATTTCCTCTGCATCAAAACCGCCTTCCGGTCCGATTACTATATAGTAGTTATTATGAGGTTCAATTAATACATCCTTCAGCAGCTTAACATCCTCCAGCTCATAGGGAACTATTATTTCCGCAGTTTCGCTTTTTAAATGATGGATAAGCTCCTTTACGGTCATTATATTTTCAACTCTCGGAATTGTGTTTCTTTTGCTTTGCTTTGCTGATTCCTTTGCGATTTTTTGCCACCGTTCCAGCTTCTTTAGCTCTCTGTCCTTTTCATTGAGCTTTACGACGGTTCTTTCTGTTATTAAAGGGATAAATGCTTTAACTCCTACCTCTACATTTTGCTGTATTATTGTTTCCATCTTGGTTTGCTTTGGAATCCCCTGACATAGAGTAATATTTATATTTGCTTCATTATTTTTTTCTGTTTCATTCTTTATTCTGCATATTATTTCTTCTTTATTAAGCTCAACTATTTCAGCTGTATATTCGTGGTTTTCCGTTACCACTGATATTAAATCGCCCGATTGTGCACGCAATATAGTTTTTAAATGTCTTGCATCGCCTTTTGTTATAACTGCGATTTTATCCTTTATACTTTCATCTGTACAAAAATATCTGAACATCAATCCTTCTCCTTACAGCTCTTCCATTAATTATATTTCGGTCCCGATTATTATTGAAAAAGTAACCTGTTTTATTCTACATATAAACTGCCGTTACAGAAACCCAATCTTCTCTTTCATTGATTTCTTTGATTTCAAATCCAAGACTTACAAAATTATTAATAATATTTTGTAAATATTTTTTTATGATACCGGAGGCTATTATTATTCCCCCTTTTTTTAAAAATTTAGGGAAAGTGCCGCTCATTCCGATTATGATATCCGCAATAATATTCACTGCTATCATATCGTATTTGTTATATCCTATATCCTCCTGCAGCTTATCATCATCTGTAACGTTGCCGCAAAATACCGTAAATTTGTCCTCGTGAATATTATTTATGGCAGCATTTTCTTTAGCTATTCTTGTTGCATTTTCATCTATATCGACTCCTACAGCAGCTTTTGCCCCCAGCAAAAGGGCTGCAATCGACAATATACCGCTGCCGCATCCCATATCTAATACTTTCATATCCTTAGTCAAATATTTTTCTATTTGCTCGATACATAGTCTCGTAGTGAAATGCTGTCCTGTTCCGAAGCTCATGCCGGGATCTATTTCAAGTACTATTTTTCCTTCTGTCGATTCGGTATATTCTTCCCATGATGGCTTTATAATTATTCTGTCTGAAATGACAAAGGGCTTAAAATATTGCTTCCAGTTGTTTGCCCAATCTTCATCACTGACATTTCTTAACACAATATGTAATCTGCCGAAATCTATATCGGTTTCTTCATTTTTCAGATTGTTTATTATACCGTATACTTCCTTCAATAATCCGTTTCCTTGTTTATTATCGGCGAAATAAATTTTAATGCAGCTTTCACAATCTTTTATATTTGCCAATGCTTCATCGTAATAATCCCAATTGAGAGTTTTATCATTCAAAAAATCCTGAAAAACACTTGCATCTTCTATTACCGCATCATTTATGCCAAGCTGCATAAGTGCACCGTTAATTATTTCTATTCCGTTTGTTGTTGTATATATTGAAGCTTCTATCCAGTTCATATTTCCCTCCCG
>DAIUCB010000235.1:0-4751 GCA_036846385.1 Bacillota bacterium
GTCCGCATCAACAAAAGATTTAACATAATCTCCTGTCGAAGCTGTACCTTTTCTTACCGTTACCTCGTGTATAATTATATCCTTATTGAATTTTTTTGTATTTGTAACTATAATTTCTGCTTTGTCAGATACTATAAGGCCTGTATCGCCTGTTTGGCCGCCGCCCTCTGCATAAAAGGGCGTTTTATCAAGTATAATTACTCCTGTTTGATTTTCACTTATAGTATCTGCCTCAGCTCCGTCCAGTACAATTGCAATTATTTGAGATTCGGATGATGTATCGGTATAGCCTGTAAAAATAGTATTGGGTACATCAATACTAAACTCCTGATCCCTCCAGCCGGAGCTGCCTGTTTTGCCTCTTGCTTCCCTTGCCATTATTCTATGCTCTTCCATTATCGAATGAAATTCTTTTTTATCGAGACTATATCCGTTCTCAATCAGTATTTCCTCAGTAAGCTCTGAAGGGAAGCCATATGTATCATAAAGCTTGAATGCAGCTTTACCGTCAAGTATTGAAATATTTTCATCCCTTAGTTTTTGAATTTCTTTTTGCAGCAGCTCAAGTCCCTGGTCAATAGTAGCCTTAAATTTTTCTTCCTCCAAGCTGACTACCTTTAGGATATAGCTTTCCTTTTCAGCTAATTGTGAATAAGCATCCTTCCACTCATTTATTACTATCTGTACTGTATCACATAAAAACTCTTTTTGAATACCGAGATATTTTCCCTGTCGGATTGCCCTTCTGATTAATCTTCTCAGTACATAGCCCCTTCCTTCATTGGAAGGAATAATACCGTCTGCTATCATAAAGGTTGCTGCTCTGGAATGATCGCATATGATTTTCATTGAAGTATCTTTCCTTTTATCCGTGCCGTAGACGATACCGGATATTTCTTCAATCCTTCTGATTACTGTAATCAAAGGTTCTACATCAAACACAGATTCCTTGCCCTGCAGTACTGCAGCTACTCTTTCAAGCCCCATACCTGTATCTATATTCGGATTAGGCAGAGGATTGTATTTTCCTTCTTCATCCTTATCAAATTGCGTAAATACCAGATTCCAGATTTCAACAAATCTGCTGCAGTCACAGCCCGGCTTGCATTCAGGAGAGCCGCAGCCTTTGTTTTCTCCTGTATCATAGTATATTTCCGAGCAAGGACCGCTTGGACCTACCTCAAGCTCCCAAAAGTTATCCTTTTTACCCAGCTTGACAATTCTCTCAAGAGGAAGTCCTGCCTTTTCATGCCATATATTCAATGCCTCATCATCATCTTCATATACGGTTACCCATAATTTTTCTTTTTCTATCTTTAAAACCTCAGTTAAGAACTCCCATGCCCAGGTTATTGCATCAACCTTAAAATAATCACCAAAAGAGAAATTTCCAAGCATCTCAAAAAAAGTCAAATGTCTTGTAGTAATTCCCACATTATCTATATCACCTGTTCTGACACATTTTTGACAGGTTGCCATTCTGTTTAGCGGCGGAGCTTCAGCTCCTGTAAAATATTTTTTCATAGGAGCCATTCCGGCACCGATTAAAAGTAAGCTTTTATCATTTTTAGGAATCAACGAGAAGCTTTGCTCTGTCATATGTCCCTTACTGTTATAAAAGTTTAAAAATTCTTTTCTAATATTATTTATCGAATATCTATCCATGCTTCCTCCAAATGTATATCCTAAAATCGCACTATATATGTTAAGGAGATTATAATGTATTTATTCCCACATTGTCAACTACAATTCAATATAACCGCGTTTAGGGGACGGTTCTTTTTGTTTGACAAATATAAAAAATGGTGATAAACTATTTTTGAGATATAGCAGAATTATGTAATTTAAGTTTATATAGAATATCTGAATTAGAAAAACAAAAAAAATCCTTGAAACAAAAAGAAAACTTAGATTAAAAAAAGGTACCGGATTCCAATTTCAGACAAAAAGAACTGTCCATAAAACAAAAAGTAAAACAAAACACTAAAACATGCTAAAACAAGATTGCTTGTTATGATTTACGCACGGATCATTCCGGCTCAGTGCGTTTTTTTTATTCTTTCGATATGTAGGTTTCTTAAATTAAATTCCGTGCGTTCTCCGCCCTCCGTCCTTTCAATCAAATATTTTAAAAAATTGAAAGGATGGTTTAATATGAAAATTATAAACCTAAAGGAGATATAATTTTTATTGCATTATCTTCAATCCAAGTTCGAACGTTAAAAAGACAATTTTACTTTTATCATCTAATCTCACATCTCCAGAAATGCTTCTAGGATCCCATGTTGAATGATCCAAGTTATCTCCAGCATAGAAAAACTGAAAAAATTCTTTTCCTCTAAAATTACAAAGTGCCTGCATTCCTGCGCATTCCATCTCCGCACAAATAGCGCCTTGTTCTTTTCTCTTATTTACTTTTTCTCTTGTTTCTCTATAACAAGCATCAATTGTCCAAGTGATTCCTTCAACATACGGATAGCCACATTCATTTAATACTTCGACAAACTTATCTTTATATTTTTTATTTACCTCTATTGTATCGCTTGCCTCTGCATAGTGATAGCTTGTTCCCTCATCTCTTATTGCTTTGGTAGGAATTATAATTCCGCAATCTTGAATGTTTTTATCAAGCACACCACAATTTCCAAGTAAAATAAGTCGTTTACTTCCCATGGCTATAAGATTTTCATACTGAGCCACACATATAGGCTCTCCGACGTATGACTGATACATTGCAAATCTTTTTCCTTTATATTCAACCTCATAAACAGGATTTAATCCAATAGCCGAATGAATATTTCCAATTAATTTTGACTCAAATGTTGAAAGCACGTTTAAAAACAATTTTCTTGAGAAGCACGATATTGTCACCTCTGGAAAATTCTCTATTTTTTCAACTGTCATCTCTGGATTTATGACTGCATCTCTTGAAGAATCAAACTGCTCTAATATCATCGATTTTTCTCCATTCTTTACTTTTTAATTTTCCCTTTCCAGATTTATCAAGTTAATAAATATTTGTTATAATACGATAAATACTTTTGTTCTTGAATTATTATATATCTTTCAAACTCATATATATCTGTAAAATCCAGATATCCACATTGTCAACTACAATTCAATATCATAAAGCTTCTTAAGCATTAAATTTATAATATATATTTATTGCTTTCTTTATTATAACTCCAAATAAAAACAGATTTCTTAACACAGGAGAGACTGTATTCATAGATTGCGGTATTATCGGCAATTTATCAAATATGGGTTCTGCATATATTTTGCCATCCCGAGTTATTACGATATCCGATCCTGCGATATATGCTATATTTTTCGGCTGTTGAATTAAAACCTGTTCGCCATTCGCAGCTTTCTCCCAAGTCAAATAAGAATCATCATTTTTTATCAGCCCTCCATCACATAAGGCTTTAACATTTTCAGCTATCGGTTTATAATTAGTATCCGCTGCAGCAAATTCCCTCTTTTCATATCCATCGTCATTATAAAGAAAGACCTCTCCATCCATTGTCAAAATTGAGTATTCGTTTAGCCCTGCGTAACGGATATCTTTTATTCCTGATGCAATAAATGTCGGCTGGCGTACGACTATTCCGTCCGTATAGGAGCAGCCATAAAGGTCATTATTGTCTTGTATTGCAAAAAGATTATAAGATGATGTGTAAATAGATTTAACATCAGATAATATTTTTTTAGTTCCTAAAATGCTTGTATGGCCGTCTTTTGCTCCCCATATCCATAGACTCCCGTCTGTTTTTATTACGGCTGCATAAAACTGTTCAAGTTCAACCGCAATAACGTCGTCCATTATTTTAATCGGTCTGCTTAAAAAGGGTTTTTTCACCGGTTCAGGACTCATATATCTTCCCCAGCCCCAAAGTCTGCCATGTTTATCAACAGCCATTGCACCCTCCCCGGTAATATCAAAATCTACAACATCTCTGAGTATTGTTTTCCTAGCGATATATGGGTAAAAAAGAAGCTTTCCGTTTCCGACAAGACGATAATCATTTACTCCCCATCCAACCAATGTACCTCCCGGAGAAATAACAAAATTAGGTCCATCACTGATTGATTCTGCAATTTTTAAATTTCCCGCTTCAATTTTTAACGGTATAAAGAATAGAATAATATGCAAACAAATTAATCCAATTAAAAAGTAATTTATGAATGTATTAATTGTTTTATTCAATTTTTCACCTCAAATGTTATTATATAATCAGTATTAATTTTACCAATCAGCTTATGTATATAAACTATCTCCAAGCGTTAAAATATGTTTGATTTTTAAGGTTTTTATTTTTTATTATATCATATTATAAAATATTTTGGAATAGTTATTATTTCTTTAAACTTAGTTTCAGCAGAATAAGACAAGATATCTATATGATTATTTCGTTTCTATTACATGCAACAAATCATCATGCAACTATATAATGTATTAATGAGGATAATTGGCTGGAATGACAAGAAGCACTTATCAATATTTAAATTTCGTTAGTCTTTATAAAAGAATAACAAGCTGAAAGTATTACTCCGACTTTCAGCTTGTTTGTTGTTTCATAGGTTATAATTTATTAAAAATAGTAATAAGTACTTATGGTGAAAATTGAAATCCATTAAAATAGAAAAATATAATTTTTTTAGTGACAATGAATATCTTCATCATCGTCAGGTTTGTAGTTTTCCAAGCCTTTAATTACCTTGCCTGTTTTTTGGGCATAGTCATAAAGAGC
>DAIUCB010000236.1:0-4731 GCA_036846385.1 Bacillota bacterium
TAAGCGAATAATAAAATATATTACTAAAATAATTATATAACGAATATAATTAAACCTTTTGTCTATAATATTATAGATAGGAGGTTTTTTTATGGATAATATACCCAGCAAGGTCATTCAATTAAAAGACATAGTTTTTAATGTAAACAGCCAAGAGGAAGAAACATCTAAAGAAAGTATTTACATAAGCTTAAGAAAAGCAAAACAGGATTGGGAAAATGCAAAAAATATATTTGAGAATGTAACGAATCCGGATTTGATAGATTATGCTATTTATAATGTTGATGCAGCAGAAAAAAGATATATGTATTTATTAAAGCAAATCAAGAGTGGCAACGTATAGGCGAATATAAAGTATCGTAAGGCGATGGCTAAAGTCGCTTTTTTTCATTTTTGGAATTAATTTGCAATTATTTATTATACATTGCAAAAGCGTTATATAAATGATAAACTTATTCTATTGATTAAAACAGAGGGATGGTGATAAAATTTGCATGCTGCATTAGATACATCAACTATAAAAAGGACAAAGCTGGTAGAGCTTGACTATATGAGGTTTATAGCTTGCTTTGCTGTAATGATAGTTCATATATCTGCAACAGGAGTAGAAGAATACATAAAAGGAAGCTTACCGCAAATACTTATGCTGATTTTGAATAGGAGCTTGAAGTTTACTACTCCGGTATTTGTGTTTTTAAGTGGAGTTACAGGCTTTTATGGATATAGAAATAAGAAATTAAATTATTTCCCGTTTATAATAAAAAGATTGAAAAAGGTTTTAATTCCTTATTTCGTATGGTGTTTAGTATATTTTTTTGCTTATATAAAAATGGGATATTATCACCTTGATATTATTTCATTTATCAAGAAGGTAATATCAGGAAATATGTCATATCATTTATATTTTGTAATTATTATAATACAATTATATTTATTGGGACCATTATTTTATACAATACTAAAAAATTCTAAAAACAGAATTTTAATTCTTATGGTATTTGCTGTAGCTACAGCATTATGTGTAGAATATATCAGATTCAATTTATCAGATAGGATTTTCTTAAAATATATGTTTTTTTATATGCTTGGGATTTATGTTACTCTTGAATACGATAAGTATATGACATGGTTAAAGAAACACAAATTTTTAATTATTGCAGGTTACATTATATCAGGAATAATATATTCGATTGCATCATATTATAGTTTAAAAATTTACAATTTTATATGGTTTTTGTTTTCATTTGTTTCAATCTTTTTCGTGTATTTAACGGGATTGACATTAAAAAATAAAATGGAAAGCTTATATAGCTTTATCAAGCTCTTTGGTCAAAGCTCATACTACATTTATTTAATGCATCCGTTAGTGTTGACGATTATGATAAATATGACTCAAAATAGAGGTATAATATCAGTAACAGCAAAATTAGCAATTTATTTTGTTTCAGTAATTCCTATTACTGTAATTTCATGTCTTGCATACACCTTCCTTAAAAATAATATTAAGAACAAGATAAAAGAAAAGGCTACAGCTTAATAAAAACAAATAATAGGTTATATAAACTCTCCTCGCCTGATAAATCGGCATGGGAGAGTTTTTTATCATAATTTTTACTATGTCGAATATATTTTAATATTAAAATAATAAAATCAGTAAAAATGTTGACAATCTATAGTAATGCAAAATATGTATAAATATAAATTTTATATAATTTCAAAACCCTCAAAAATCAATATTATATTAAGTTAGCAACGTTTACAGGCAAAAGAAAAAAAGAAAAACGAAATCTTAACAATTACTTAAAGTCGAAATGTATTGACTAAGGGTGATTGATATATTATAATAATAACAATATATCGATATAATTAAAAACATGTTTTGACTTTTAGTAAAAAGTGAAGTGATACTTTAAATAAAGTGCATTAAAATACTAAAAGGCGTCTAAATAGTTAATGAGGAGATGAAAAATATGACAAAATACATTATTAAGCGATTAATAATGACAGCCGTAACTCTTTTTTTAATTATTGTATTTACATTTATGCTGATGCATTCTGTTCCGGGAGGTCCGTTTACATCGGATAAACAGCTTCCAAAAGCAGTGGAAGAAGCTTTAAGTGCAAAATATAAATTAAATGATCCATTGTATGTACAATTCTGGGATTATTTAAAAGGGTTGATGGTGTTGGATTTAGGTCCATCCTTTAAATATCAAGGTAAAACGGTTAATGAATTTATTGAAAAGGGATTTCCTGTATCAGGAAAGCTTGGGCTGATTACGATTATTTTTGTTCTGATTGCGTCAATTCCTATGGGTATATTGGCTGCACTTAAAAACGGAAGATGGCAGGACATGGCTATTATGGCTGCTGCTACTCTGGGAGTTACAATTCCATCCTTTGTCATTGCTACTATGCTGATGTATGTCTTTTCTTATAAGCTCAGCTGGGTACCAACCTTCGGACTTGATTCATGGAAAGGTTATATACTTCCTGTAATATCATTGGGCGGATATTCGTTGTCCTTTATGGCACGTCTTATGAGGAGCAGCTTATTAGAGGTTATGGGTCAGGATTATATCAGAACTGCAAGAGCAAAGGGTATATCCGAAGTGAAGGTTGTAGTAAGACATGCCTTAAGAAATGCACTTATACCTCTTGTAACAATTTTAGGACCAACTATAGCTAATTTAGTAACCGGGTCCTTCGTTATAGAAAAAATTTTTGCACTTCCCGGTATGGGAGTTCATTTCGTATCAAGCATTACCAATAGAGATTATACGGCAATTATGGGTATTACTATTTTTTATGCCGCATTTCTGATAGCCATGGTTTTCATAGTTGACATTTTTTATTGCTTAATTGACCCGCGTATCAGCTATGAATAATCGTGATTTTAAATAAGCCTGGGCTACAGGTAATATGGAGGTAAAAATGAGTTCATGGGACAAACTTGAGTCGAGTGTTGATATAAGTGAAAAAATATGGTCTAAAAACCGGACTTTTTTAGGAGATGTATGGTTCAGGTTCAGAAGAAAGCCTACAGCAATTATAGGGTTTGTTGTAATTGTAGCAGTAATTTTATTTTCAGTTTTAGGTCCATACTTTTTAAAGCATACATATGATGAGCAAAATTTAGATTTTGTTAATATTCCGCCATTTTTTAACGCATATTCAGTAAACGGAGGATATGTTTATATTACTACAAATATCAAGGCGGTTGAAGTATTACAGGACGGGACATTATCAGGTGCTCTTGCCCG
The DNA here is from genome assembly GCA_036846385.1 of Bacillota bacterium. GTDB lineage: Bacteria > Bacillota > Clostridia > Tissierellales > Sedimentibacteraceae > Sedimentibacter. The sequence goes on from DAIUCB010000236.1 coordinate 3,264, forward strand.
TATTAAGGACGATACTAAAAACAAACTGATTACCTTTAAATTTAAAGATGATGTAATTACTGTTAATTATTCAATGAAGCCCGCTGCAGTGGTTGACAAAAACGGCAGCAAGCTTGAAACCGTTTACTTCAGAAACAGAACATATCCTTTGGGTTCAGATGGATTGGGAAGAGATATGATGGCAAGACTTATACTAGGCTCAAAGATATCATTGCTGGTAGCCTTTGTCGCTGCAGTGGTAAATTTGATTATAGGGATATTATATGGAGGAATTTCGGCATATTGCGGAGGAAATACCGATACAGTGATGATGAGGATTGTAGATATAATAAGTACCCTCCCTCTTACATTATATGTAATTTTAATTATGGTTTTGTTAAAATCTAAATCCGGACTTTTAAGCATTATTATTGCCTTGGGTTCAGTATATTGGGTTAATATGGCAAGAGTAGTCAGAGGAGAAATTTTGTCATTAAAGGAAAGAGATTTTGTTTATGCTGCAAAAACCATAGGCTCTTCAACCTGGAGTATTTTAACCAGACACCTTATTCCTAATGCAATGGGACCTATTTTAGTAACAGTAACAATGTTGATACCTTCTGCAATATTTATGGAAGCGTTTTTAAGCTTTATAGGACTAGGAGTTGCAGCTCCTATGGCAAGCTTAGGTACTATGTGCAATGATGCTATCGAGACTCTGCGTATATTGCCTTATCAGCTTTTTATACCATCATTGTTAATATGTATCATAATGTTTTCATTTAATTTTGTAGGAGATGGATTGCGTGATGCTCTCGATCCGAAATTGAAAAGATAGTTAGATAATAAGAATCGTTTATATTAAATTCTGACTATTATATGTAAAGGAGAGATAATTAATGGAAAATATATTGGAGGTTAAAGGGCTAAAAACATCCTTTATGACAAGCGGAGGAGAGGTCCAGGCTGTAAGGGGCGTAACCTTTAACGTAAAAAAGGGTGAAGTATTAGGTATAGTCGGTGAATCGGGAAGCGGGAAAAGTGTAACTAACATGTCTATATTACACCTATTGGCAGGAACGGGGAAAATAGTCGGAGGAGAAATTCTGTTTAACGGAAAAGATCTAACTAACATGGGAAATAAAGACATAAGGAAAATCAGGGGAGCAAAGATAGCTATGATATTTCAGGATCCTATGTCCTCGCTTAATCCTCTTATACCTGTTGGAAAACAGGTATACGAAATGATAGAGGAGCATAATCCTGAAATGAAAAAAGAAGATATAATAAATGAAGTTATCAGACTGTTCGAATTAGTAAGAATACCTCAGCCTGATAAAAGATATAAATCATATCCCCATGAGTTTTCAGGAGGAATGAGACAGCGAGTAATGATTGCTATGGCATTGGCATGCAAGCCTGATATACTTATAGCAGATGAGCCGACAACTGCCTTAGATGTAACTATACAGGACCACATATTAAAATT
>DAIUCB010000237.1:0-4708 GCA_036846385.1 Bacillota bacterium
GCAGGTTTTCTCATCTCAAAGGACGAGAAAACCCGCGGTACCACCTTAATTCCATATCGGCTCTTAAATAATAACGGTTAATTCCGTTTAACTCTACTGTTAATTCAAGCTAAATGCTCAAAAGCTACCTTCAATATAAAATTTCCTGCAAAACTTCCAGCCAAGATTTTGCTCTCTGAAAGGCTTTTATACCTACTCTCTTTTTCATCGTTCAGTATATAATTATCATCTATAATAATCTAATACTAAAGAAATGTCAACATAATTTTTATAATAATTTTTGAAATTTTATGAAAAGTGTTATGAAAGTATTGGTATAACCTCAAAGCCTTTTTTAAACAAACCGGAGTTGTAGTCGATGCTCATTCCTTTTGCTGCTCCCTCCAAGTCCTCCGATAAAATAAAATCTATGCCCTCAGCATGATGAATTTGTTCATTTTCTAATTGTTTCTCCGAAACAATGCCTATTGTGGCACCGCATCAGGAATAGCCTGTTATTTTGATTTTGATAGGTACATTTTTTTCTTTGTACTCGAGCAATTTCTCTTTCGCTAATTCAGTTATTTTAAATTCCATTGTAGTTCCTCCAATTTTTATTATATTATTTATTTTAACATATTATATAAAATAAATTCATACTATTCCGTGACTTTATCACCAATTTTTATATTAATATACAGAGATTATATTTTAAATATTTAAGGATTTCAACAATAATATATAAAATAGTATTTTTTTTCTTTCAAGAATTATTTTTATATGCTATCATATTATATAAAATAAAGTATAAACGGAGGTAGAGTTGATTAAAAACGATGAATTTTTAAGTAAAAAGTTAGAGTTTTGGAAAAGCTTAAATCCCTCGGAGCAAAATTTAATTATTAAAGGCTCAATGCTTAAATCATATAAAAAGGGCAATATCATATATGGAGGTCTGGATGATTGCAAGGGCTTGATACTTGTCAGGCAAGGACAATTAAGAGCATATATATTGTCTGAAAGCGGCAAAGAGGTTACATTATACAGGTTGTTCGAAGGAGATATATGTATAATGTCTGCTTCCTGTGCACTGAAAAATATATCCTTTGATATTTATCTGGAGGCTGAAAAGGACAGTGAAATTTTGCTTATTCCTGCCGATACTTATTTTGAACTTAGTCAAAACAATATCGAGGTGCAAAAATTCACCAATAAAATTACATTAACCAGATTCTCAGACGTAATGTGGATTATGGAACAGATTTTATTTATGAGCTTTGACAAAAGGCTTGCAATGTTTTTATTGGAACAAGCACAAATAGAAGGTTCAGAAACTGTAAATATGACCCATGAGGATATAGCAAAGCATTTGGGCAGCGCGAGAGAGGTAGTGTCAAGGATGCTCAAATATTTTCAAAACGAAGGATATGTTAAAACAATAAGAGGCAGCATAATTATTACCGACAGGAATAAGCTGCAGCAGCTATCCTCTTAACAGCTCATCAGAATACTTTTAATTTCATCTGTATTCTGATAGCTGCCTGTTTTTAATTTTTTAATAACTTCTACAGGACGATTATTAATTATATATATTGTATCAGATAACAATGCAGCTTCACTTATATCATGAGTAATAAATAAAACAGCTCTTTTGCTTTTATTCCATAAATCCTTGAAGGAGTTAATCATTTCAATTTTTAATTTAATATCAAGTGCTTTAAAGGGCTCATCCATTATTAAAGCATTTGACGGATAAGCAAAGGCTCTTGCTAAAGATACTCTTTGTGCCATACCACCGCTCAAGGCTTTTGGCTTATAATTGCTGAAATCCTCCAGTCCAACCATACTGATATAATTGTTTATAACATTTTTTCTTGTATCCGCATCATATATATCCTTTAATACAAAATTTATATTGTCATATACACTGTACCATTCAAGTAATCGAGGTTCTTGAAAAACATAAGAAAACAATGTATTCTCTATACCCAAAACAGAGCCCTCATCTACAGGAATTAAACCGGTGGCTATATTGGCAATAGTTGTTTTTCCTACTCCTGATGGACCGAACAAGCAGGTTATACTGTTATCCTCTATAGTAAGATTGAAATCCTTTAAAATTTGAAGGTCATCATATTTTTTAGAAATATTATTCAGTACAATCATATTGTCCACCTAAACAAAATAAAATTTTTAATATTTTTTCAAACAAAAAGCTTAATAAAACAATCACTATTGTCCAAGCAAACAAATCCGGTATTTCCAGATATACCTTTGAATCATATAGGAATCTGCCGATAGAATATTTAGGCAAGCTTAATACCTCTGCTGCCGAGGTTACCTTCCAGCCAATTCCGAGTGCAGAAATCATTCCTGCCTTAATATAAGGCAATGCAGAATACAAATAAACAGATTTGATAATCCTGATTTTTTTTATATTATATACCTTGCACATTTGAAGAAGTTTGATATCTGTATTTTTTATGCCTGCCACAGTATTTGTCCAAATAATAGGAAAACACATGAGAAATGCAACAAAAATTGGCACATTAGTATCACTGAACCACATCAAGGCGATAACTATTATCGACATGACAGGAATAGTACGCATTACGCCGATAAGAGGATTGAACAGCAGAAATAAAAAGTCATTAACCGCACAAAAATATCCCAGTATAATACCGCATAAGCAGGATAAAAGAAAACCGCAAAGAGTACGATAGGTACTGTAAAGAATAGTCAAATAGGTAGACCCTTCCTGTGTGAGAATGTACAGTGACCTAAAGGCCGAAATAGGAGAGGGGAGATAAATCTCCTGATTAATAATCAGAGCAGTTATCTCCCATATTAAAAGCCAAAATAATAATATAAAAATATTTTTGTATTTACTCTGAATAATAGAAGTTTTCATCAGGTAAAGCTCCTCCTACCGAAGCCGGATTTGAATCGAACAAAATCTTATAAAAGCTGTTTAGCTTTTCCTTGACCTCTGAAGCCGGCTGATATGTAATTCCGCAATATGGTATTGCTTTTTCAACCAGAGCTGCACTTGGCATAATTTCGTTTTTCTCCGTCAGCTTTGCCGCCTCTGCCGGATTATTAACAACCCACTCAACAGAAGCTTTATATTGCTTTAAAAACTCAGCAACAAATTCCTTGTTATTTGATGCAAATTCCTTATTAACCACTATACAACCGGTAAACAGTTCGCTTTGTCCTTTAGTAGCTGCTTTCCATTCCTCATTTAAATCGAAAAGTATTTTAACATTTTTGTTTTTCATCATTACCTGAGTAACAAAGGGCTGAGGCAGAAGAGCTATTTTCTTGTCACCTGCTATTACAGCCTGAGCTAATGTGGCATGATCCAATGCATAATCAAGCTCTACCTTGCCGTCAAGACCATTTTGTTTTAAAATATAATTCATTGCATAATCGGGAGTAGAACCCTTTGCACTCATACCGAGAGTTTTGCCTTCTGTTTCTTTTAAAGAGGATATTTCTTCACTGCCAACTATATATAAATTTCCTATAGTATTGACTGCCATCAGCTGTACTGCACCATTTGTTTTTTTGTATAAAACTGAAGCCAGATTGATGGGAACCGATGAAATTTGTATATCTCCGCTGATAATTTTACCTGTCAATGCATCGGGAGCAGCTTCTGCCACATATTGTACCTTATAAGACTCGTCATTTAATGATTTTTCATCAAACATTTTAATCATGCCTATAGAGGTAGGACCCTTAAGTCCTGCGATTGTTACATTAACAGGTACCTTTGGCTCTGCCGTTTCTATAGGTTTTGCATTATCATCCGTCGTTTTGCCATCAGGCTTTTCATTGTTCTGATTGCAGCCTGCAAGCATACTGATTACAAGTATTAATACCAAAAACAAGCTAATTTTTTTCATTTTAAACCTCCAGTTTAATAGCTATTTTTTGAAAGTGCGCTTTTAACGCTCAATCCTTGAATTTTACCAAGCTTTCCGCTAAGGGCTCCTATTTCGTCAGTTGTTCCGTGTACTATAAGTGAAATAACATTTACACCTTTTTCCTTGTACGGAACCCCCATTCTGCCGATAATAATATTACCATATTGGTGAATAATATCATTTACCCATGCTATTTGTGATAAATCCTCTATGACAATACCTAATACACCTATTCTTTTTTCCATAGTCAGTCTCCTCAAGAATCAATCATAAAATAAAAATCCCCGTAAGCAAATGCAAACAAGGAATTATAACAAATGATAAATTATAATATGTTCCTTGCCCTTAGAAAATCCTTAAGCTTAGATCTGATAATAATTTAACATATTTAACATTATATTACAAGCTAATTTTATTATTATTTTAACTCCAGTAATTCTTCCACATCAATACCGAAATGCTGTGAAAAAGCATTCAGATAAAAATCAGATGGTATTTCCTCTCCTGATTCGTACAGCTTAATCCTATCCTTTGGAACATTTAGCTCATTGCCAAGCTCCTGCTTTGTCAAATCATTTTCTTTTCTTATTTCTCTTAATCTTTCCCCTAATGTCATTATAATTTTCTCCTCTATTTTTTATATAGATACTTATTATTTTACCTTTATTATATCACAGTATGCAATAACTTCAATAATATTTGTTTTTAAATTCAGAATATTGTGAAAATAATATATATGACAAAATTTATTTAAATTTATCTAATAAAAAATATATATCTCAATAATGCTTTGATAT
>DAIUCB010000238.1:0-4694 GCA_036846385.1 Bacillota bacterium
ATTACAGCATATACAAATTCCCAAATATAAGGAACAGGTTAAATATATACAAGAGGTTCTGGAGGAAAAGGAAAGAGAAGATTTTATCAGATTGAAAAAATTAAAGAAAAATAAATAATTTAATTAAACAGAGGGATTGAAATATGTGAAATCCCTCTGTTTATTTTCTGTCTATTTTTTTAGTCATCAGGTCATAACCTGCATATGTATTTGAAAATATTGATTTTGCAGCCTCAAGGTACTCCTCGGGATTTATCAGAGACGGGCTGTAGTGTGTAAGCCAAAGCTCCTTAACTCTGCATTCAGCTGCAATCCGCGCTGCTTCTGAAAAAAGCATATGTTTTTTGCTTACAGCATTTTCATATTGCGTATCCTCACCATACATTCCTTCACAAATAAATAAATCAGAATCCATAGCTATTTCACTTATAAATTTTGTAGGTCTCGTATCGGTAACATATGATATTTTAATCGGTTCTCTGTCGCTTCCTAAAACCAAATCCGGAGAAATCCTTTGGTTCTCAAGCTCTACACTTTTTCCTTCATGAAGAAGTCTCCACAGCTTGACGGGAATATTCAAATGCTTAGCCTTTTCAGGTAAAAAGTGGGGCTTAAGCTTTAATTCAAAGGAATAGCCGAGGCAATTTATATGGTGTTGCAAAGGAATAGATGTGATATTCAGTCCGATTTTTTCAAAAGAATAAGGCTTACTGTCAGGCAGCTCAGCTATCCTGACCTCATAGGGCAGATAGCCGCACACTATTAAAAGGCTGTTTAAATAGTCGGCAGCTCCTCTTGGCGCTATTAAATATAACGGCTCAGTACGACCATGATTCCCGATAGTCAATAAAAGTCCCGGAAGTCCCGTAACATGATCGGCATGACAATGAGTAATCAGTATAACTTCAATTTTATTAATACTGATTTTACCCTTATGCAATGAAACCTGTGTACCCTCACCGCAATCGATAAGAATAGATTTTCCGTTATATTCTATCAGACAGGAGGATAAAAATCTGTCCGGCAGAGGCAGCATTCCTCCGGTACCTATCAAAGTAACATTTATCATCAGCTTCTCCTTAAAGAAATAAATCATTAAATACTATAAAAGTACTGTTTAATTAATTATACCATTATTTTTAACACTTTACAGTATAATATTATTAAAACACATAAAGCATACAAATGCATAGTATTGATGATATAATTCCAAATAAAAATCTTCCTTTAATATAATCAACCGTATTAAAATTAAAATCTGTAGAAACTGCAATAGTTTGAAAAATTATAGACATACCTGAAAAGCTGATTAAAAAGTTAATTATTATCAGCTTAATTTCAATGGGAATTGGAGAAGCAGATATTATTTTGCATCCGTTTGTTACCTCAAGTATACCTATCAGCAAAGAAAATAAAATATCCTTAAAGCCTGTATTCATAGACATTATAACACTATTACCGGATAACAATTTAATAACATATTGGGAGAAAACAGAAAAAAATACTATAACTCCTCCGACTGTAAGTATACTTATAACAGCCTTATATATTGATGAGCTGAAAATTTCGTTAAAATGAAGGTTTTTTGATTTTTTTATATTAGAGGAATATGGCATACTAAATTCATTATTTTTGTATAAAACACTTAAGATAAGAGCCCCTGCATAATGAGGAACAGCAATATAAATAAAGAGGTCATGATTACCGAGCAAAGAAAATGCTACTACGGCTGATATGAATTGGAGGCTGCAGTTGTTGGTAAAGATTATGGTATAATTTGCTTCCCTTGAGCTTATTTTCTTATTTCCTGCCATTATATTAGTCACAACAGCTCCTGATGGGTAACCGGAAATAATACTGATAAAATATGGGATAAGTGCAAATTTACTTTTTAAAGCTTTATATGAAACAACAGAGAACCTATCTAAAAGGCTGTACATAAGGTTATATTGAAGCAGTATATTTGATAAGATAAACATGGGAAACAAAAAAGGAACAATATTATTAATCCATATATTCAGACCCATAAAAGCTCCGTCAGCTACAATGCCGGGTTGAACAATAAAAGCAAATATTATTATCAGAATTAATATCGGTATCAAATTTCTTCTAAGCATAATACAACCCCCATATATAATATTTTATTGTATGTGGGTGAGTAATATGCTTTTTTATATTAAATTACAAAATTTATATAATGCTTGATTTACTGAATGCTAATCCTGTACATAAACGGCATTATTATAAAATTCCTCGTTAATTTTTCTGTTGCTGAAGGGAAGATAATAAATATTAGTGGTTTTATCCGTTAGCTTAAAAGTACTCATGTCTATACAGTTTTTTTTGTAATCAGAATAACTGTTAATAACAGCAGTCCCTTCGCTTTTTGCCTTCCTCAGTATTTGCCTTCCTTTGTCATTAAATGCAAGGACCTTTATATAATTATTATCCGAATATATTTTATTGGTTAACATATATTTTCTTATGTTTTCATTGTTAATTCCCAGTAATATATTTAACAGTATACGTCTTATTCTTGAATATGTGTATCTTTTTGATTTCAGTGACATTATATATTCATCTATATTATTGAACCTAAAGATATTAGAATAAATTTTATTATTTAAGCCTTCGGAAATATCATAAATGTTATTAAGACCATCTGTTCCAATGCTTAGTATTTGATAGTATATATAGTATAAAAAGCTGTTTAAGCAGTTAAAGCTATGATATTCATCATAAAATCTATTAATCATATCCATGCTTTTATTTGTCAAAGAGCCGGAATTAAAGCTTTTGAAATCAGTTAAAATACCTTTTCGGATTGCAGATGCGCTGTCGAAATGTCCTGATATATTTTCATCATTATGGTTTTTACCGATTCTTTTGACCGGTACAAAGCTCCAGCTGCAATCAAGTATTATAGAGCTTTTAATATATTCAATTGCCAGAACATTATTCGGAGCTTTAATTATATTGCTGAAATCGCTGTCCGGAGAAATTTTACTTAATGCATTTGATAGGGCAGCAGGATAAGAAATACCTCTTTTTATTTCCTCTTTTATAAAATTACCGCAGCTTTTATCGTAAACCTGCAATAAGGCAATTTCCTTTAAAAGCTTTAAATCACTATTTTCGCAGCCGAAGCTTAAATGTGTTATATTCAATTTTTTAAGCTCTGTTATTGCAGCTCTTGCGAAAACCTCGGCATTCTGACAGCAATATGGAATAGGAAGCTCTATTATTAAATCTGCACCTCCATATATTGCAGCTTCTGCACGTTTATATTTATCAATAATTGCAGGCTCACCCCGTTGTACAAAATTTCCGCTCATAACTGCAGCGACACAGTCACAGCCTGACAGCTCCTTGGCCATTTTAAGCTGATATTCATGTCCTTTATGAAATGGATTGTATTCCGCAACAATTCCAACGATTTTCATTTTTTTCTCCTATTTTTTCTTATATATCTTGACCTTATTGTATAAATTATGAACATTGTTGTCAATCTTACACATTTAACTTGACAATCTTTCAAAAATAAACTCACATGGCATTTCACCTTTGCTGTTTATCGGTGATGAAACAATTTCCTTGGTTTTTAACTGTAAATCAAGTAGTCTTTCTAAGTGACGTCGGCAGTGACCTGCACAACAAAAACAATATGTAAGTGGCATTGTACGGTTTTCATTAGGAAGGCTGTTAACCTTTAGTTTTTTATTAACTGTACATGGGCACACACAGGCATAGTTATCCTTATCTTTAATAATCCATCCCGCTGTTATTGTATTATTACTATTTAGACTAACATTCCAATCAGAATGAAAATCTTCTAAACAAGGAATTTGTTCAATCTTTTCTTGTAATGAATTACCTTCAATTTTTTTGATTCCATTGAGTTCTTTCTGTGATGTAGCACAAGCACTAGAATCCAAAATTTGATATACTATTTCATGATCAAGCAATTTTTCCATTCTTTCAATAATATCTACAAGATCACCATTGCCAATTACTTCTTTTATTGTGTTTTCGTCTATGTTATGTTCAATCAGTCTTTTTTTAATTCCATTAACCTTAGCCATAAATTATACCTCCCATGTACATAAATAAATCCTCATTAGTTACTAAAGTCTTTTTTAATGATCACAAAGTATCCTCATCAATATTATGTACTTTTTTATCAAGTAATTCAAGAACAACTTTATAGCACGATGTATAAAAAGTGTTGGATATACCTTTTAATTTTGGAGGGGTGGAATTTAATATTTCAATTGAGGGAATTTTAAAAACTGAATTTAAAAATGTTACAACATTTTTCATATTTACAATTGATTTTTTATATTTTAATGTTATAATATTAAAGTTAATGGCGATTTATTGTCATATATTAGAAAATGAAGGTAATTTTATGAGTATAACATTTGTTATAGGCGGTTCCAGAAGCGGTAAAAGCACTTTTGCAGAAAATAAAGCTAAGGAATACGGTGAAAAGGTACTATATATTGCTACCTCTGTTATTACCGATCAGGCTATGGCAGACAGAGTAAAAAAGCATAAAGAGCAGCGTCCGGAAGCTTGGAGCACATTGGAAAAGTATTCTGAATTTAATACTCTTCCATACTGTAAGGAATTTAACGAAGCTGACGTAGTTTTACTTGATTGTATTACTGTTTTAATATGAAACCTTATGTTTG
>DAIUCB010000239.1:0-4680 GCA_036846385.1 Bacillota bacterium
TTCCTATAGTCAAGCATTCTCTTCCTCTTACAGGCGTTTTTGCAACAGTACCACCGCCCTCCATCGGAGTTTCGGCAAATTTTATATCGGTTCTATCATTTTTATTAATCATGAATTCCTCCTAAATATGTATTTATAAGCTATTATATGAAAATTACTAATATATGTTAATAAAAATAGAACATATTGAATATTGATTTAAACGAATAATATATAGACAATAATTTATATAATAAAAGCAAAGCAATAAAAGAAGAAGCCACAAAGTGACTTCTTCTGTTTTGCTTACATTCTTGAGTAAATCAATGAATTTTGATTACCTTTTTACATTATGAAAGTTAACACCCAATATCGGTCCAAACTGGGATGGCTTGTTGTTCACAATCTTTTTATCCTTAATTTGAGTATTCTCTGTATTAACAGAGCTTCTTATATTAGGATTAAGAATATCCGTTGTTTCTTTAGATAATTCTGATTGACCATCCCTTTTGATTCTTATCTTATTCAGCATATTAATATTATTTAAATTAGGAGTGTTACCTGTGTTACCTGTTTTACTATTATCGTAGTCCAAAGCAACCAGTCCCTTCAAAATAATTCTTTCATAAATAAGATGTAAGCAATATTATATTAACCATAATTATATCAAATATTCATTTAATAATTGATAAATAATGCTGAAATTTCTAATAAATAGAAGCTAATGTTGAAAATTTAAATCAGATCCATTATTCTATCCTTTTATATTTTTTATTGTAAAAAATTATAAAAGAATGTATAATATTAGAGAATTCATTAAATTTTGCAGCCAATTATTATTAAAAACAGAAGCTGCAGCATATTTTGGAGGTTTTATGAAAAGAATATTTGGCAGAGCACTTGTAATTATTATTATTTTAGGAATAGGATTATTTTTTTATATAAATAATTATATTGATAAATCTTTAAAAGCAATGGACCCTGATGATGACAGTAAAATTATGGTCGAAATTCCCAATGGCAGTTCAACCAACAGTATTGCCGAAATACTATCTGAACATAACTTAATAAGAGATAAAAGAGTATTTAAATATTATGCAAAGAAAATAAAAGCAGACAATCAATTGCAGGCAGGAAATTATATATTATCCAAAAATATGGATACGGATGAGCTTTTGAGGGTATTAAAAAAGGGTGGTGCTTCAGGCAATACAGTCAATATAACAATTATAGAGGGACTTACTCTTAAGGAGACGGCTCAGTCAATAGCAGACCAGATGGGCTTAAGCTATGACCGTCTGGTAAGCTTAATGGAAAATGCGGATAACTACAGAGCAGAATTTCAGTTTTTAACTGACAATCCAGGTATAAAAAATCTTCAAGGGTATTTAATGCCGGAGACATATAATATATATAAAAATTCCGATGAGGAAAAAATAGTAAAAATACTGCTGTCACAGTTTGATAAATTTTATAAAGCAAATATGCTGCCTTTGCTTGCAGGCTCGAAGCTTAGCATGGAGGACACAATCAATCTGGCAAGTATAGTGGAAAAGGAAGCGGTTTTGGATGAGGAAAGAGATGAGGTTGCAGCTACTTTTTTAAATCGCTTAGCAATTAATATGAAGCTCCAATCCTGCGCCACCGTCAATTATGCTCACGGAGTGTGGAAGGAAAGACTTACAAATGAAGACACTGCAATAGATTCACCCTTTAACACATATATTGTTACAGGACTGCCGCCTATGCCTATCAATTCACCGGGCAGAGAATCTATTATTGCAGTTTTAGAGCCTGCAAATGTTGATTATTTGTATTTTGTGGCTAAGGGTGACGGTTCACACTATTTTTCAAACAATTATGAAGATCATTTAGCAGCAAAAAATAAGTATTTAAACTAAAGGAAAAGAAATGGACAATATAAACAGAGAATATATAGACAGTTATATAAACAGTCTGATACAGGATGAGGAAGAACAGCTAAATATCTTTCGCAATGAATGTATAGAAAGACAATTGCCTATTATCCACAAGGAGGTAGGTCAATTAATTAAGCTGATAATAAAACAGCATAATGCAAAGAATATAATAGAGGTAGGTACCAATGTCGGATATTCAGCTATATTTATGAGTCATGTTATGAATAACGAGGGTAGAATTGTAACGATGGAAAGAAGTGAAAAATTCTATCTGGAAGCATTGGAAAACATTAAACGTTTCAAGCTTGAAAAAAATATAGAGGTACATTTCGGTGATGCAGTTGACATATTAGATAATATAAAGGGTTCCTTTGACATTGCTTTTATTGATGCGGCAAAAAGCTATTATACGGTTTTTTTTGATAAATGCGCTAAAATGATGAGCTCAGGAGGAATAATCATATCGGACAATGTATTATATCAGGGAATGATAGCATCGGATGATTTGGTAGTCAGACGTAAAAAAACATTAGTCAGAAATATGAGAGAGTATTTGGAATATATATCGCATGACGACAGATATATCACTTCCGTTCTGCCTTTAGGGGACGGACTGGCACTGACACTTATTAAATAAATAAAATTAAGGAGAAAGTATGTTACCTAAATTATTAGCACCTGCAGGCAATATGGATAAATTGATTATGGCTGTTGAGTATGGTGCAGACGAAATATATTTTGCCGGCAAATCAATGGGAATGAGAGCCGGAAGCAAAAATTTTACCAATAAGGATTTAGAGGAGGGTATTTCCTACTGCCACAGGCACGGAAAAAAAGCCAATATTACAGTAAATATTACTCCCCATAATCAGGATTTGAAGGGCTTTGAGGATTATATAAAATATCTTGGTAAAATAGGAGCAGATGCATTAATAGCAGCCGACCCGGGCGTCATAGAAATTATTAAGCAAACTACACCCGATATGCGAATACATCTCAGTACTCAGGCTAATACTACAAACTATCATACTGCAAATTTTTGGTACAGACAGGGTGTAAACCGTATAGTACTGGCACGGGAATTAACCTTTGAGGAAATCGGAGAAATTATTAAAAATACACCGGAGGATTTGGAGTTTGAAGCCTTTGTACATGGAGCAATGTGTATATCTCATTCCGGCAGATGCTTGTTAAGCAGCTTTATGACAGGAAGACATTCTAACAAAGGAGATTGTGCACAGCCCTGCAGATGGAAATATAATTTAGTTGAGGAAAAAAGACCGGGAGAATATTACCCGATAATTGAGGATGATGAAGGAACCTTTATTTTTAATTCAAAGGATATGTGCTTAGTGGAGCATATGCAGAAATTTGTTGACCTTGGCATAAAGGCTGTTAAAATCGAAGGAAGAATGAAAAGCGAATACTACACTGCAATCGCGGTAAGATCCTACAGAAATGCCTTGGATGAAACATTGAAGCCTGAGAATGAAAGAAATACATCATATTGGAAGGAAGAGCTTGAAAAGGCCTCTCACAGAGATTTTACCTATGGCTTTTATTTCGGAAATCCATATAAGGATGGACAGCTATATACATCAAGCAGCTATATACGAACATATGATGTAGTCGGAATTATAAAGAATTTTGACAGAGCCTCCGGAACTGCAGTCGTTGAGCAAAGGAATAAATTCAGCGATGGTGACTCGCTGGAATGCTTCGGCCCAAAGGGAAGACATTTTGAGGTTACAGTTAAAAATCTGAGAGATGAAAAGGGAAATAAGATAGAATCGGCTCCCCATGCTCAGCAAATTGTTCAAATGGATATTTCTGAAAATGCAGCGCCATACTATATATTAAGAAAAAAAACAAACGAATAATTATAAAAAGCATTCCACAATTTCTATTAAGGAATGCTTTTTGCTTTTTACTGATGACAATAACGAAACAATCGCCGTATCATCAAAATATGTATTATCGTCCCACATTGGCAACTAAGGCATCATGCAGTTTTTTGAGAGCCTTTTTTTCAATTCTGGAAACGTAGGATCTGGAAATTCCCAATAGCTTTGCAATCTCTCTTTGTGTTTTATGCTCGTTGTTTCTTATGCCGTATCTTAGCTCTATAATTGTTTTTTCTCTTTTTTGAAGAGTTTTGTCGAGTATTTCGTCAAGTGCTTTGATTTTTTGTTCCTTATCAAGTCTTCCTACAATTTCTTCTCCTTCGTATTTTATAATATCAATCAGATAAATATTATTTCCCTCCTTGTCAGTACCGAGCGGTCCTTGAAGAGAAATTTCCTTTTTGAGCTTTTTATCACTTCGTATAGTCATCAGAACCTCATTATCAATACATTTAGCAGCATAGGTTGCCAGTCTTATTCCTTTGTTGCTATCAAAGGTTGATACCGCTTTGATTAAACCAATAGTACCGATAGATATTAAATCCTCTTGATCAATGCCTACTGTTTTATATTTCTTGATTACATGGGCAACTAATCTAAGATTACGCTCTATAAGCGTATTTCTTGCTTCGATATCTCCTTCCTTTGATTTCCCGATCAATTCGAATTCTTCATCCTTGCTTAATGGCTGTGGGAATGAGCTTCCACTTGTAATATAACCGAAGATGAAAATTGAAAATGGAAATATTAGCTGCAATAAATTTTCTATCAAAAAAAACACCCCCAAAGTTACTTTATATTATATGCAGGACTTTTGTTATTTGTGTATGTACACATTATTAAATTTTGTTGATTTTTAGTGTTTGTACATTATTTTT
>DAIUCB010000240.1:0-4672 GCA_036846385.1 Bacillota bacterium
ATAGGGTATCAGGTGCTAATTTTGGCAATATTTATGGCGGTACTAAATTGATGAGCGCAAGATACCAATTGCCTAAAAATCACACTTGGAAGAGTTTCACAATGTTTTTATTGGATACCTTACCGGAAGAAACAGCCAATAATTACAGAATTAAATTTGAGAAATTTATAAAATATTGGTATGATATAGGTTGCCCGGTTAAAGCTGAACATATTGAAATTATGGAGCAAACTTGTCCTGAATCAATAATCAATACGCATGAATATAGCATACGTGGTAAAGGTGACAAAGAAGTCATTAAGTTTAAAGAGATTGTAGATGAGATACCAGGCGTAGATAACAAGGATGATGTACTCACTTGGAAAAGAATGTGCATGTGCGTTATTAAAAATGACTTTCTTTGTAAAGGATTATCATTTCAAGCAACAAAAGATTTAACTGTTAGACAACAAAAAATTATGGAAAAATATAAATCAATCATAAGGGGGAAAGACTATGAAGAGCCCAGTATATAATGTTATAGCTGTACCTATAGAAAAAATAAGAGCCAACGAATATAATCCTAATACAGTTGCTCCACCAGAAATGAAGCTACTGTATGATAGTATAAAGGCTGATGGATATACAATGCCGATAGTTTGC
Source organism: Bacillota bacterium (assembly GCA_036846385.1). GTDB lineage: Bacteria > Bacillota > Clostridia > Tissierellales > Sedimentibacteraceae > Sedimentibacter. Next base: position 643 of record DAIUCB010000240.1, read on the forward strand.
TATTATCATTCGGACGATGATATGTATGAGATAGTAGACGGCTTCCATCGTTACACTATAATGTTAAAATATAAAGATATTTATGTACGTGAAGATGGAAAAATACCCGTAAGCGTTATTGATAAACCTATAAGTGAACGTATGGCATCCACTATAAGACACAATAGGGCAAGAGGCAGCCATGATATAGATTTAATGAGTAATATTGTTGCAGAACTGCATGAAATGGGTAAAACAGACCATTGGATATGCAAGCATTTAGGTATGGACCTTGATGAAATTTTGCGATTAAAACAAATAACAGGACTTGCTGCATTGTTTAAAGATAAAGAGTTTTCTAAATCATGGGAATAAAATAAGGAGGTGTTATAATGGATATTCAAGATTTCAATAAAACATGGGAAACGGAATACATTATGAGTCGTGTCAAGAAAGTTGCTGAGTCTGTTGCTGCCGGGAGGTATGAGCAAGCAATCGATTATTTAGATATGATAAGAATTAAAGCGGAAATTGCTATTGGAGAGATAAGGGAATTAAATAGAAGCCAGAACTAAATTCTGGCTTCTATTTTTTAAACAAATACCATATACCGCTTCCAAACTCATATTTTAGTTCATAAATAAACTCTTCTTTATGTTCACAAACAAAAACCAATCTCTTATTTCCTATAAAATTATCCTCTTTAGTTTCTATAATTTTATCCACAAATATAATTTTATTGTCTAATTTGAATTTGATAGGTTCTATCTTGCCATTAGTATTAAAAATAGCCATTACTTTAATTGGTCTATTTACTATTTTCATATCACACCTCTACTCGAAAAAATGTTCTTATTTATTATATCACACAAAACTAAAATTAAAACAAATATATAAATTATTTAGAATACATAAAAATTAATTAGCATTATCCAATAATATTTGAAATATTTGGAATCATGGTATATAATATATTTAATTTTATATTGGGAGGTATATTGCAAATGAAAAACAGGATTTTAAGTTTTATACTTGTCTTCATGATTATATTATCGACAACAATTTATGCGATTAATATTAGCATTGATGGCAACAATGTAAGTTTTACTGAACAATCTGGTGCGCCATTTGTAGATGGAAACAATAGGACTCAGGTACCTTTAAGAGTTACTATGGAAAGCTTCGGTGCAAAAGTAGGGTGGAATAATGAATCCAGAACAGCAATTGTTTCTAAAGATGATATTACAGTAGAAATCCCGGTTGGGCAGTCTTACATTATAAAAAACGGACAGAAAATTAAAAATGATACTGCTGCTATCATAAAAGACGGCAAGACGTATTTACCTATAAGAGCGGTTTTAGAAGCTTTTGGAGCTACAATAGGTTGGGATAATGCTACAAAAACCGTTACAGTATCGAAGAAATCAGAAGATTTACTTATTCATTTTATTGATGTTGGGCAGGCAGATTGTATTCTGATTGATTTGCCAGGGGATAATGAAATTTTGATTGATGCAGGTAATAAAAGTGACGCGGATACCATTATAAATTATATTAAAAATCAAAGTATTGATGATATCGAATATTTGATATTAACGCACTTTCATGAAGATCATATTGGATCTGCTCCGGAAATAATAAACAAATTAAAAATAGAAAAAATTTATATGCCGGACACAACAACAGATACGCAAATATATAAAGATACTATAAAAGCAATAACTGATAATAGTATAGAGAGTGTAAAAGCAAAAGGTGGAACAAAAATACTTAACGCCGGCAATGTAATTTTTGAGATATTAGCTCCTAATTCAATGTGGTATTCAGAAATGAATGAATTTTCAGTGGTAACAAAACTTGTATATGGAAATACTTCCTTCTTATTTACCGGCGATGCTGAGAGTGTATCTGAACTTGAAATGGTTCGTGCCGGTTATAATCTTAATGTTGACTTACTAAAAGTCGGACACCATGGCGGCGAAACAAGTTCATCACAAATATTCTTAGATTCTGTTACTCCTTCATATGCAGTTATATCTGTAGGAAAAGACAATTCTTACGGTCATCCTCATCAGAAAGCTTTGGATAGATTGATTTCTTCAGGAGCAAAAATCTATAGAACTGATGAGCAAGGGACTATAGTTGCTACTTCAAATGGAAACAGCATTACTATAGACAAAGCAGCATCTACAGTAAGTACTGCTCCGGTTATTATTACTCCAACTGTTCCAGTAGTACCACCGGTAACAAATGGAACTGCAACAGAAGCAAATGCAAAATATATAGGTAATAGTAATTCTTTAAAATTTCATTATCCTAGTTGCAGTTCGGTAAGTACAATGAATCAAAGTAATAAAGTTTATTTTTTGGAAAGAGCTGATGCTATAAATAAAGGATATGAACCATGCGGTAAGTGTAAGCCTTAAATGACTAGAACTATTCTTTCATCCTTTTATTATGCTAAGCTTAATTAATTTTTTAATTATTGAGGTAGAAGGAGTAGTTCTTTCCTTTTCGTATCCAGTTACCGAGTCAATACATACTCCCAACATCTCTGCAATATCTTTTTGATATAAATTGTTTAGTTTTCTATATTTATATATTTGTTGTCCAATAGTATTTTCAGGCAAAGAATATAGATTGACTAGATCCATAAGAGGAAAAATTAAAGTTACTATTATTTGTTGATTTGTACCCTCATCCATGTCCCTGCGGTTATTTGGGAGATCCTACTCATGAATGTAGCTGTAATCAGGGGCAGATTGATAAATATTTAGGTAAAATTTCAGGACCTTTATTAAATCGGATTGATATTCAGCTGGAGGTTTCACCGGTTAAATATGATGATTTAAAGGACACCGGGGAAGAAGAATCATCAGAAGCAATTAAAGAAAGAATTATAAAAGCAAGAATAATACAACAAAACAGATATAAAAATATCGGTATTATGACCAATTCGGAATTAAGCGGCAAAAATATATTAAAATATTGCAGAGTAAACAAGGAATCTGAAGCAATGCTGAAAAATGCATTTGAAGTACTTGGCTTAAGCGCAAGAGCATACAATAAAATTCTTAAGGTAGCAAGGACTATAGCTGATTTAGAGGAAAAAGAAAATATTGAAACAAATCATGTAGCCGAGGCCATACAATACAGAAAGCTGGATCGTAAGTATTGGAGGTAGTTATGAGTTTAGATCTGAATATAAATCAATTGACTCTATCATGGCTGAATTCTGCCAATGGTATATCTAACGGCATAATGGGACAGCTGATTCAATATTTCAAAACCCCCGAGGCTATTTGGGATAATTTAAAAGGAGAAATTAATAATTTTGCGGGGATAAAGCCGGAAACAGCAAATTATCTGATTAAAGTTCATGATAAATACGAAGCTTATCTGATTAAAAAATTAAATGAAGAAAAAGCTTCCATAGTTACCTTTTATGATGATAAATATCCTGAAAAGCTCAGAAATATAGACGGATTTCCTTATATATTGTATTATAAGGGCAATTTGGAGAGCGTGAATAATATATCGATTGCGGTAGTGGGCTCACGAAAGGCTACCGGTTACGGGAAATATGCGGCAGAGAAATTAACCGGTGAATTATCGGCGCTGGGAGTTACAATTATAAGCGGACTCGCTTCGGGAATAGACACTGTAGCCCACAGAACGGCTATAAACTGCAATTCTAAAACAGTCGGAGTAATAGGTTGCGGAATAAATGTTATATATCCTAAGAAAAATCAAAGCCTCTATGAAGATATACTTTCAACAGATGGTGCCGTAATAACGGAATTTCCATTCGGAATGCAGCCGATGCCTTCTAATTTTCCTATCAGAAACAGAATAATCAGCGGACTGTCTAATGGCGTACTGATTGTTGAAGCACAGGAAAAAAGCGGGACTCTTATTACAGCCGGTCATGCTGCCAATCAAGGAAAGGATATCTTTGCGGTACCGGGCAATATCGACAGCATTTATAGCAGAGGAACAAATGCATTGATAAAGGACGGCGCAAAAATAGTCACATCTGTAGATGATATTA
>DAIUCB010000241.1:0-4638 GCA_036846385.1 Bacillota bacterium
AATCAAAAACAGGCAAGACTACCTTATTTGAAAAACTATTGGAAAAATATCAGCGTGACAGAAATAGTATATATTATATGATTACAAAAGAAATAATCGGAGATAACGGTATCAGAACAGGGTTTGAGATTAAATGCTCAAACAAAGAAAATAACGGTATTTTTGCCAAAAAGCTAGAGGATGGTACCTATGAAGTATATTATGAAAAGCTGGAGGCTATATGCGATGAAATAAACAGCTTTGAAAATTACCCGATAATCATATTAGATGAAATTGGAAGTATGCAGGTCAGAAATGAAAAATTTATTGACACAATAAAAAAAATCATGTGTGAAAAGGACTGTATATTTTATGCCACAATAGCTATGAACAGTGACGAAAATGAAATTATTGAGGAAATAAAAAGAAATTATAAAACAAGGCTAATAACATTGACTACAAAAAACAGAGAATCTGTCATAAATGATTTGACTGATGAAATGAACGGCTCAATTAAAATGATTACATATAAAAAATAGGAGATAAAGGATGAATTATTTAAAATTTATCGGTGAAAGTACAACCTTTAATTCGAAAAAATGGGGTAAATTGCTTGCTGAGTCTCAAGCCTTCACACCTGCCGCAGATGGAGATTTGGTAATTTATGTAGGCGAAAATATTGATATGGAAAATCCTCTGATTAGAATCCACTCAGAATGTGTTTTTGCCGAAGTATTTGACAGTGACTTCTGTGACTGTGGGAAGCAGCTAGATTTAGCTATGGATTATTTGATAAAAAATGGAGGAGGAATTCTTTTCTATCTACGATTTGACGGCAGAGGAGCAGGTTTATCTGCTAAGGTAAAGGCAACTCAGCTGGAGATGACAGGAATAGATACATATGAATCAAGAAAAATGATCGGAGTTGAGCCGGAAGGCAGAAGCTTTGTTAAGGTTGCCGAATATTTGCTTAACAAAAATATAAAAAAGATTAGGATGCTTACCAATAATCCAAATAAAATTAAAGATATAGAAAGCTGTGGTATTAAGGTTTATCCACAGCCATTGCTGGTTGATACCGACAATGAAAATATTAAAATGCTGTATAAAACAAAAGCTGAAAAATTCAGCCATAAAATTGATGAAAGCTTCTACGATTAAAATTTACTTAAATGAAAAAAATAATAATAATTCTATTGACATTGACGCTGCGTAAAGGTGTAGAATAATTTTGTGAGGAGGAGTTGCTATGGAATATACAGTAAAGAAACTTGGCAATATGGCAGGAATCAGTACAAGAACTCTGAGATATTACGATGAAATAGGAATACTCAAGCCGGCAAGAGTTAATTCCTCAGGCTATCGTATATATGGCCAGGCAGAGGTCAACAAATTACAGCAAATATTATTCTATAGAGAATTAGGTGTCAGCTTGGAGGATATAGGAGAAATAATATCTAATCCTTCATTTGACGAAACTTATGCACTGGCACAACATAGGGAAAAGCTCCTTGCAAGACGAGAGCAATTAAATATGTTAATTGCAAATGTAGAAAAAACTATAGCGTTTAATGAAGGGAGAATTATTATGAGTGATAAGGAAAAATTTGAAGGCTTTAAAAGTAAAATGATCGAAGATAACGAACAAAAATATGGTGCAGAAATCAGAGAAAAATACGGTGATGATTCGGTAGACAGATCAAATAAAAAACTCAGCAGCATGACAGAAGAACAATACAAGGAGCTTGAAGCACTGGGTGACTCTGTAATACAGACTCTTAATGAAGCCTATAAAACCGGTGAACCGTCAGGAGAGCTCGCTCAAAAGGCAGCAGGGCTGCATCACAAATGGCTGACCTATATGTGGGACGGATACAGCAAGGAAGCACACGTCAATTTGGCTCAAATGTATGTAGATGATGAAAGATTCAGACAATATTACGATAAAAATCAATCGGGTGCAGCAGAATTTTTGAGAGAAGCCATTTTGATTTATACCGGTTTAAAAAATTAGCATTTTTTTAAAAGCAATCAGTAATTATGATTGCTTTTATTGTGTATAAAAATATGCTTATGCAGCCGTTTAGCAGTAGAATATGATTTTTCTGATGAAAAGAATTCCGGTTGCGTCAGGCGATTCCAGTGTAAATATATTTTTAATAAATATTGTTGCATAAATCAATAGAATGATATAATATAAGCTATGAATTTCGGCATATTGATGCTGCAATTTATGATAGCAATCAAGGCTAAAAAATAATAACAATTAATATCGAATAATTAAGCAGAGGAATAAATGGAAAAATATAAGGAAATTGAGAAAAGCATAATTAAAAAATTCAGAAAACAAATATGGTCCAGATTTACCGCAGCAATTACAGATTATGATTTAATTCAAAGTGGAGACAGGATTGCAGTATGCATATCAGGAGGCAAGGACTCAATGCTGTTGGCAAAATGTTTGCAGCATTTGCAAAAATACAGCAAGGTTCCCTTTGAAATAGAATATCTTTCAATGGATCCGGGCTACAACACTGCTAACAAGCAGCAAATAATCGATAATGCTGAAGCTATGAATATACCGATTAAAATATTTGAATCTCAGATATTTGACATAGTAGAAGCAGCAGGAGGAGCACCCTGCTATCTGTGTGCACGTATGAGGCGGGGATATTTATATAGATTTGCTAAAGAATTGGGCTGTAATAAAATAGCGTTGGGACATCACTTTGATGATATGATTGAAACAGTTTTAATGAGCATGCTATATGCCGGAGAAATCAAGACCATGATGCCAAAGCTCCGAAGTAAAAATTTTGAAGGAATGGAGCTGATAAGACCTATGTATATGGTTAAGGAAGAGGATATAATAGCATGGGCAAAATATAATAATCTGCATTTTATTCAGTGTGCCTGCAAAATAACAGAAAGCATAGCTCAGGGAAACGGCGGCTCAAAACGTCAGGAAATGAAAATGCTTGTCAAACAGCTTAATAAAATCAACCCTAATTTTGATATGAGTATTTTCAGAAGCATACACAACGTTAATTTAGATACTGTTATCGGATATCGGGAGGGCAGTAACCGGCACAGCTTTCTGGATAACTATTAAAAGAACGGGGAGAGCGGAGATAATTCCCTCTCCCGTTAGTACATAATTATTGTTCCATTCGTCCCCATTTCATTTCAATACCATTCTTATCAAATTTCTTTCTTTTTCCGGTAACAGTCTCTATGTCAATTCTCAGCACATAGGTGATATTGTAGCTGATATCAATTGCAGCATCAAAGAATGGCATATCCTTCGGACAATATTTTTCGGTTATAAGTCTTAAGCCAAGTATTTTTTCTTCTCTGTCATCTACTATACTGATTTTCCCGAAAATTACAGCTGACTCAAATTCTGTGGTAAATCTGGTGTCCAATGCTTTACGGATATTTTCTTCACTTTCATTTGAAATTTTATTTTCATTTAATTCCTCAGGAACATGTACATCTCCGACAAATGACATACATACATTCGAATTTCTCATAATATTTTCTATTTTTGTTCCAAGCTTTGCAGAGTGAAAATAAATTTTATCATCCTTTCTTGCAATTGAAACAGGGATACAATAGGGGTTGCCGTCTTCGTTTATTGTTGCCAATGTTCCGAATTCAGCTTTATCAATTACGGAATATGCAAAGCTTTTGTCCATTTCACGATCTTTTCTTCTCATTTGATTCATGATACCACCTCATTATATTTTCTATAAAATCCAGCCTAAATAATAGACTCATATATTGATATTTTACATATAAAAGCTTGATTATGCAATAAAAAGAATAGTTAAAGCAGTTCACATTTTAAATCAACATTATTTGCTTCAGAAATTTTTAATATATCCTTACCCATAAGCCAATCAGAAATTTCATTTTTATTTAATATCAGCGGCATTCGGTTGTGTATTTTCATCATTGAATTATTTGCTTCTCTGGTTATAATTGTGAAGTATATATGCTTTTTATTGTCATGGCAGTCAGGTGCTGTACCTTGTTCACCGTAATAATCGAATAAGTTAATTTGCTTATCTTCATTTTTTTCAGTTACTATATCGTATAAGCCCGCCATGTAAATGGGTGAGTCTGCTTTACTTATAATATATTTATCCTTGGACTTCTTGTTGGAGAAATCACTTTTCCATTCATAAAAAGCAGAAGCGGGAACGATACATTTATTTGTTTTAATAAGCTTTTTAAACGTTGGTTTTTCCGAAATAGTTTCTACTCTGGCATTAATTATTAAGCCTTTACTCTTCTGATTTGGAAAACCCCATTCCACCAGGGATGGCTTCATTATTTTGTCATTTAATATAAATATAGGTGCAATATTAGCCGGATAAATATCGCCTGCTTTGAAATCCCCATATAAATTTCGTTCAGCTTCCTCGCATATTTTTCTTAGCTCTATATCGTCAATATCAAAGTAATATCTGCCGCACATTATTTTCACCTCAATTTTATTATGGCAGAAATTTTATAAAAATCAACATATATAATTTGATGATAAAAAATAAAAAAAATCCAAAAAAAGTATTGACAAAAATAAAAAAATGTGCTATATGACCTGACTTTGGTATCAGACATTAAAAAATGGCGATAACTCTTAAATAAAAGCTG
>DAIUCB010000242.1:0-4457 GCA_036846385.1 Bacillota bacterium
AATCCATTGTAAATTTTTAATTCATTCCCTGCCGGTGCCGGAGGCGGTATTATACTTGCACTATAACCGACCACTGCTGCAAGTAAGTCAGTCGTTAATCTTTTATAGTTATTAATTGACATATCTAAACCTCCAACTGATTGTAAATTATTTCTCCCGGCGGAACTGGTGATAAAACTACAGTTGAGCCATTAGTAGTACAAAAGAAAGTGTAGGTATCTGCACCGGAATCATATGTCCAATTAAATATTGTCCATTCAGTATCATCGTTGTACTTAACTCTCAGCTGAGTATGGTTACTTTCTATCGCCTTTATTACAATATCATTAAAGCCATTTCCAATAAACATTCCACCCTGCAGACTTAATCCTATAATTAAACCATTATTAAAATCTTCTGCTGCCATGACTACACCTCATTGTAGGTTATAGGTATTGCAACATCTTCTGTCGTTATAGCTGTTATCCTACCAGTACTATCTTTAGTTAATATAGCATTTTTGGTTAAATCTCCATATGAAGCCTGAAAACTGCCGGAAGCAATATTAAGAGCTGTCAACTCATACAATAAACCATTTATATATACACCATCATCAGCAAGCCTTATTTGTCGAAGCTCTCCTGTATTGCTTCGAAAATAATTCAATTCTAACCCGGTTGTTCCTTTTTTTATAATAGCTTTCGCACTATTACCGACAACTCCATCACCAGTGCCTAAAACAATCTGAGGCACATAATTTGTACCATCACTTTCAAAGGCAAATTCCGCCTTTACGAGTTCCGTGTACACATATATCATAACAGGATACGCTGTTACATCTGTTGTGGTTCCGGTATGCGTATCATCAGTCCAGTACAGATTACTACCGCGCCGGTCCTTAGCCTGCTCTGTTGTAGCTCCATCCGTGGATGCGGTTATAAACTGTATATACTGCTCGAAAATCTTGATGTAGTTTACATCCCCTTTATTGCCGGCAAGGTAATTTTGCACTTTAGTGCTAGTCTCAACTTGATCTACTGTCAGCTGTGCTATAGTACCTGTTTCAGCAGCCAACGTCTGGGTTATAACTGTGTTGGAAATAGTTATATCAAATTGAGCTTTAAGAGCAGTTATAACATCTACAGATAGCTTACCGTCAAACATCAATGTAGCCGCTCCTGTATCAGGGTCAAAATCATAATATAATTTGTTCGTCCAGTTTTGCCCGGTACCATCACCGGCCTGAAATGCCATATTTGTGCTGTTGAAATACGCCCTTGCCTTTTTGTCGCTTCGAACAGCTTCAAAACCATATGTAGGACCTATTCGGGTACCATTGTATATTTTATCCTTTGCTAATGTTTTAGTTTCGATTCTGTACGCATCATCGGCTAAACTAGGATAAAAATTACCTATTTCAAAAGCCGTTAAGTATTTATTATATGGATCCGTTGTCAGAATAACTACCCTAAGCTGCACATTAATATCAAGACTCTCATAATCAATCGTCACAACATCACCGAGCGAAATAGGCATCGGATTGATGAGCTGACACTCATAGCTGACGAGAGGATTGTTATTAGAGTCCTTTTCTCTCTTACTGTATGTCTTTGACAGCACTTCAATATTCCTGCCGGCTAATAAATCCTTAGGCGCAGATGAGCCTCTTTGAGTCAAAATGCTAACAGTAAATTTATTAAAGTCAACCTCTCCACCTAATAGAGCGACAAACTCCATAAGAATCTGCCTCCGACTTTTAGCTTCCTGTGCCGAATAAGTCATTGTATTAGTAAAATTTATGGTACCGACAGTAAAGCCGGTACCTTCTAATATCTTACCCAATATAAATGCAGGAGTACCCATCCATGTGAAATATTCTAGGTTGTATTCGGGGTTATTAAGTCTGTAGCTGATATGCTCACAATCAACATCAACAGTCATTATACCTTTATTATTCTGACCTTTTTTATACTCTATGATATCATAATAATCATCATTAACCTCGGCAATATTTGTACCCGTAATGAGTTGATTAATGCCCTTTAAAAAAGCAGAGAACCTTAATATCTTATCGCTGTTTATGCCTTCCGTCATAGACGAACTCAAAACAGATTGAATAGTTCCCTGCTCTACAAGCATATTATTTAATATTTTTATTTTACTCATACCGTCACCCCTAAAGCCCTAGACCTCGTTCTGTTTTTGCCACGCTGGATCCGTCCGCTTGACTTAGAAATTATTTGACCATCTAATACAACCGGCACATCAATATTAATAAGCGAATTATTTTCAATACCAGATGATTTAGATTCAAAATTATATCTCACGTCCGTAACCAACTTCTTATTTAAGCCATTCATAGCAGCATCAACTTCTTTGGCACTGTCTAATATACCTAAAGCCATTCCGGCACCCATCATATTGCCGACCTGCTCCCTAAATACCTTTGAAGGCGATTGAATACCGAGAAACTTTTTAGCTCCACCTAAAGCACCTTTTGCAGCATCAACTACGCTACCGGCGAGATTCTTAGCAGCTGCTGTCACGCCTGCCACTATGCCTTTTATAATATTTATACCTAATTCTCCCCAATTAATTTTTCCGAACTCTCCTACTAAAGTTGAAAATAGTTTAGGGACAAAAGTAATTATATTCACTATTCCGCCTAACAATGCTTCCAAAATAGCACCAATAATTCTAATAACAGATTCTATTATTAATGGTAAATTTTCAATTAAAGCTCTCGCTAACGCCATAACAATTTTTAATGCTGCATCTATAATCAATGGTAAATTCTCAACTATTACATTTACTATAGTCTCTACAATAGTCGGTATTCGTTCTATAAGTTTTGGTAAATTATCAATCAATCCATTCGCAAGAGCAACAATTAAAGCCAATGCAGCAGGTATCAATTCAGGGAGTAAATTCATTATATTGTCTACAAGTGACATAAGAATCTCAATTGCAGCATCCATTAATTCCGGCAATGCAGAAATCAATCCCTCAATCAACATCATTAAAGCTTCCATGCCAGCTGTTATCAGCATAGGTCCATTATCCTTTAATATAGTAATTAGAGTATTTAGCAACATAATCGTTGCATCTATTAAAGGCGGTAATACTTCCGGAACTGTTGCTACAATAGCACTGACTAAGCCACCTAATATACTGCTGGCCATAGTCATCAACCCTGGTAAAGCAGCAGTGATTTTTTCTAACAATCCATTTAATCCATCTGTAACAGCCTTAGCAGCACCTTCCCAATCGCCTGTTTTTATTGCTGCTGTTATTTTCGGCACAACTTGTACAACAGAATTAACAACTTCGGTAACGGCCGGTAAGACAGCTACACCTATATTTGCTGTCAATCCCTTTGCTGATGCACCTAGCGTTTCCATCATATCATCAAACTTACCTGCAGCAGCTAAGGTGTCATCTGATAAAACTGCTCCAACTTTATTAGCTTCTTCACCTAGTTTTTTTAATTCATCAGAGCCGGCTTTTATTAACGGATTAATTTCCTGAAAACTCTTACCAAATAATTCTTGAGCTGCAATATCTCTTTCAGTTTCATTTGTCATTTGCCCTAATGCATCAATAGAAGCGTAAAATATTTCCTCACTAGACTTTAATTGTCCGTTAGAATCACGAATTGATACCTTTAGACCATCAGCAATTTGAATATAGTTGGAATTTGCATTCGCAGCTTCTCCGGTAGCTTTTGTTACTTTAGCTAACCCTTTTGACATAGTTTCAACTGAAACATCTACAAAACGTGAAGCATATTCCCATTCTTGTAAAGTTTTTGTAGAGATACCCGTTTGATTAGATAGCGTTATTAAATTATCTGCTGTTTTACCAACATCAACAGCCATCTTCAAAGCCCCAGCACCTGCTGCAATCGCCGCTGTTCCAACTGCTTTTATGCCTGCAATTGCAGCTTTGCCTACAGCTCCTCCAACATTTTTTAATCCTTCTTTTAATCCTCCTAAAGCTCCACTAAATTTTCCGGTTTTTTCAGTCGCTTGATCCGCTTCATTTCCAAATTCGTTTAGACTTTTATTGTTACTATCAAGCTCTCTTTCCATATTGTTTAAATCTGCGGTAGCTTTATTGACTGCTTGCTGCCACCCTTGAGTAACCTTGTCATTGTCGCCATACTTTTCAGCAGCAATTGCCAAGCCTTTTGAAAGCTCTGAGAGCTTGTTTTTCTGCTCATCAATTTGCTTATTTAGGATTCCATTTTTAGCTGTAAGAGCCTCTGTACTTTTATCATTTTTATCAAATTGAGATGCAACAACTTTCATTTCAGTATCAAGAGTTCTCATTTTAGTATTAATCTGATTGATAGATTCCCTAAACTCCTTTTCGCCCTCGATACCAATCTTAGGACCTATATCATATGCCAACAATCTCACCTCCTTTACAACCAGTCAGGTACCTGTTTTGCTCTTCTGTATTCCTTGCCGTTAATG
>DAIUCB010000243.1:0-4442 GCA_036846385.1 Bacillota bacterium
TCTCTCCCTGTCTTTTTAGCTGCATTTTTGAAAGATAGGAAACTTTCTAAGAATGAGGCTGAAGAATTAACAAAGATGATAGAGGAGGCAACCAAATGAGCAGTTTATTCTTGAAGGTATTAAATATGAGCATAACTGCAAGCTTTGCAGCTTTGGTAGTTATGATTTTAAGGCTGTTATTTAAAAAAATACCAAAGATTTTTTCCTATGCTCTATGGGCTGTAGTACTGTTCCGCTTGATTTGTCCGTTTTCACTTGAAAGTGCATTAAGTTTGATACCAAACAATACAGAATATATACCTCAACAAATAATTCATACGCATAATCCTTCTATTGATACAAATATCAAATTGATAGATAGTATTGTGAATAAGCCAATAGATACATCAATTCCACCTGTCAATCATATTTCAAGTGTAAATCCTTTGGGTGTTATGGCGGAAATAGGTGCATTAATCTGGATGCTGGGAATCATAGCACTTTTAGGTTATGGTATTATTACATACATTAAATTAAGACTTAAGCTTACAACTGCAACATTAGTTCGAAGTAACATATACGAAACAGATCGGATTAAAACTGCATTTGTTATAGGATTTTTAAAGCCAAGAATTATAATTCCTATAAATATATCAGAAGCTGAACTAAGCTATATAATTAAACATGAAGAGACACACATCAAGCGCTTAGATTATATAATTAAACCGCTGGCTTTTCTAGCATTAACCATTCACTGGTTTAATCCTATCATATGGCTTTCTTATTGTCTCATGGTAAAGGATATGGAGATGTCATGTGATGAGAGTGTTATGAAAAATACGAGTGAAGACATACGTGCAAAATATTCTAATTCTCTTCTTAATGTTTCCGCAAAACAAAGCAGATTATTAAGTCCGCTGGCTTTTGGAGAAGGCAACGTAAAATCCAGAATTAATAATATACTCAATTATAAGAAACCTTCATTCTGGGTTGTAATATTAGTAATTATCATACTTATATTTGTATTAATATCCTTTGGTACAAATTCTAAAAATGACCTAAATCGATCGGAGATAAATTCTACTGAAAATGAAAATAATGCTGTTGATAATGACAGAATTATCTATAAAAATAATACACTTGGATTTACTTTAATGTTTCCTGAGGAGTGGAAAGATAAATATGTAATCGAGGAGTCTAAAGAATACATTTCTGTATTCAACAAGAAAATTTATGACAAGAATCATGGAGGACTTCTTTTTACTATAAATCGTACTGTTGGGGAATTGATTACACAGGAAGATATGGACATGGAGCCTGTGCCAACAAAAATCATATTGCAAGGTAACGGATATACATATTCTTACAGGCTTCCGTCAGACGTACAATATCCAATGGATGATGAGGAACTAATAAAAGAATATGAAGAAATGTGGGAGCAGACAGATGATGCAGTCAGTAGAATGTCACTCCTTGGTGAAAACAGACCTAAAGCTGCAAATGAGGGGTTCAAGGTTATAGGCTCAAGTTTCTTCACAACTGAAATTCCAATCGAATGGGTAATAAAGCCATATGAGGATTATCCTATATGGGAAATATATAAAGGGGAAAATAAAGTTGGTAGTATCCGGATGGAACCATATGAAGCAGTAAAGACAGACAATGAAAATTCATCAAATAACGAGTTGAGGGAGTATCTATATAGCGATGAATGGCTTCTCAAAATGAACATAACATTGTATCAGCCGTATGCTGATAAAAATATTATGAATAAGATAAAAGATAGCTTTACATTCATAGGCGGACCGTATAACATTATTAACATGCAATCTACAGCTAACATGTATATTGCCGGAGGCGGAAAAAAGGTATTTGGAACTATAGAAGGTTTTGAAATTATAGACGGTAAACCTGTGGCAGTAAAAGTTAATGTAATGAAATTTATACCGGATGGTCCAAATGATAATAATCCAAATGGTTATAATATTGAGGATTTAAATTATATCGAAACTTATTCACTGGATTTCGGAGTTAATGTTGCAGCACTTGTTCCGCCAAATTATACTTCATATAAAATGTATTATATGATGCGTCTAGATGAAAGCTTTATCAAAAATTATGATTATAAAAATTTATACTATGATTTTATCATAGGAAGTGATGGGCAATTAAAAATTGTTTTAGGTCACTACATTGCATAACATATACTTTATAAATTTATTTAAATATAACTGATTTTATAAATTTGCAGGTAATATTCAGTGTAATGTCATCTTAATAAAACGAGAAGAGGTACAAGATAATGTCATTAGTTAAAATATATGATATCAAGTAATATATATTTATTTAGCAATAAAATTAGTATTAAACAAAGACATATATTTCTTTTACGGAATATATGTCTTTGTTATATAATTAGAGGGTTATATTACTTTGATATATCATAGGTTCGTATACTCATTAGCACAGCCGTTTCTCTTGTAGCTGTTCCGTAGCCTGCTGCCTGCTGAGCGGTTGTCGTAGCCTTCGGCATAAAATTGCCCTTTGTGTCTCCTTTGATGATACCGAGCTTTGACATATATTTTGTTCCTTCAACTGCCCACGAATCTATGTCCTTCTGATCCGGGAAATCAAGAACGGAGGTTATAGAGTAGTCAGCATTAGGGGCTATTGTTTTAATTGTCCTATATAGCATGGTAGCACATTCCTGACGGGTTATTGTTTTGTTTGGCTCAAAGGTTGTAGCCGATGTACCCTTTGTAATTCCCAATGCAAAGGCTTTCAGAATCTGTTGATTCACAGTATCGACAAATGGATTTGGAGTATATTGCAGCGGAGACTCACCGGTGGTTTTCTCATACAGCAAAAGTGAAAGCTCACAGAATTCTTCTCTTGTTATAGGCTTGGTCATATCCGCTCCTTCCAATATTTTTGGAATCAGCCCTGCATCAGACGCTTTTTTAAGCTCAGTCGTTGCCCAGGAGGATGCATCGCTCCAGGCAGGCATATTATGGGAAACAATGTTTGAGAAAGGACTGTAAATAGTATCGGAACGCCCTGACTGCAGATATGAACGCAAGTCAACCCTATATCTTATTTTGACAGAATAAGCAGTCTGGCTGTAGTCACTCAGTGATTTATCAAAATAATCTCTGGAGTTAAACTGAATATATTCATTTACGAAAAATGAATCGTTGACCTTCTTAAACTCTTTATCATTTTCATTTTTGAGCCAGATTTCTGTCCACACCGAGCCTGCCGTCATAGCGTTCATATCTTGTATCGACCCGGGCAGACGTCCTGTGGTAACAAAAATAAACGGTTCCCCTCCGGAGTTCTTTTTTACCTCCGCCGACTGCAGTGTCGGTGCATAGCTCATAAGCTTATCGGAATCTGATTTTACATCCATTGAGTAAACAAAAATGTTTGACCAGTCCGAAAATGTATAATCTTTTGATCCGTCAATCTGTAAAGCGAAACGGGCTCTAAAAGAAATGGTATGACTTTTAAAATAGTTCTTGTCACTTTTAAACAGCTCGAAATCAGCCTTATTGTTCGGGAAAAGAGTCGGAAGACCAGCTCTTGAGCCGGCCATGTAATTGGTATTTTCTTTGAACTGAAGTGTTACATAGTTGGGAGTTGTGCCGGAATCCCAATCACTCGAATAATGCCAATCACCGTTATCCAGCTTATAATCAATTTGGACTCTGGAATAGCCTGAAAACTTAGCTTTGCCTGAGGAGCTGTCCATTAATTCCCGCAGATCATCGGGAGCTGCGGCAGAAAATGTGAAATAATCACCTACCACATAACGGCATGCCCCAAAATGCTCTGGTGCTCCCAAAGTCGAGGCAGCAGCAGGAAAACCGGTAATGGTGAAGATCATTATACAGATTAATAAAACTATAAATGTGTTACGTTTCATTTCATTGCCTCCCATAGGTTAATTTAAATAAATTTCATTGTACATAACTATGATATTCTAAGCCATCTCCTTCTCACTCCGGCATGCTATGCAGCATATTTTCAAATAAGAAGTAATGTAACGGAATGATAGACATAACCTTTAATAAAGATATATATATTTTAAAAACAAATACTTTACTGCACAACTACATCAATGTAGGAGTTTTAAAATAAATTTCTGTTATTTATAAGCCTTAGTGCATTGTAAAACTTGCCAAAATGAATTGAATAATTAACAATTTTTTGATATAATGATAAAAAACTCCATAAGGAGGTTCGCATGAATATTAAAAAGTACAAAACAGAAAAACTTGTTCCAATTGACCTTCCTAAAATCTGTGCCCCCCGCACGGAGCTTATGAAATTATATAAAAAAGCATCATTAAAGCGATATATTTTCATAAACGCACCGGCCGGCTTCGGAAAAACCATCTCTACCATTCTGTGGCTGAAAAAATCGGATTACAGCACCACCTGGATCAGCCTTGACGCGTACG
>DAIUCB010000244.1:0-4433 GCA_036846385.1 Bacillota bacterium
TTATATGCTGAAGGTCAGCTTTTCAATTATTATAGATTACTTTAAGCGGTTGTAGTGTGTTAATAAAAGGAAGAGAGGTATTAAAATGAACTTGTTGACACAGATATGGATTATTATATTATCAGTCAGTATCATAATTTATTTAATTGAAAAGATACGCAAACAAAAATACAGCGTTAAATTTTCAATGCCCTGGCTTTTTACATTTTTAACAGTAATCATTTTAGCTGTTTTTCCGGCCTTGATTGATAAAATTGCAAAGCTTTTGGGAATAAAAGAGCCTACCAATGCAATATTTTTTATTGCAATATGTATTCTTGTAAATAATATTATCAATCTTTCATTTTCTACATCTCATGCTAAAAAACAATCTATAAGAATGGCACAGGAAATTGCATTGCTGAAGAAGAATGCTTTTATAATGAATAGTGGGATTATCAGTCAATTTAAATTAACACAGGAGGTAGCCTTGTTGGAAAGGGAGTATTCAAACATCAATGAAGATACAGGTGGTATAAATGGAAAAGACAGTAAATAGAATAGCCGGATTTATTATCTGGATATTGTATTCTAACATTTTAATTTACGCATCCTTTTATTATAATTGGAGACAACAGCTTACCGGACATGATTTAATTGTAGTTGCAATTATTATTTTTATTATGATTCTAGCTATGCTTTGGCTATATTTAAACAAAAAGAATGAAAATGAGATTGCCATAAAATCAATGAAGCATAGACCGTGTACTTATATATTAACTATTGGAATGACCCTGATAGTTACCTTTTTTTATTATGGAAAAATATTTTTATATGAAGAAACCGGTTATTGGCTGACGATGAATACGGTAAAATATTTTTTATTGCTTTGTATACCGGTGTATGCTTATATTCTTTTATCGTTTTGTATACTTGATATATTAAAGCAAGCTATATTGGCTAAAGAAGATAATTTACCGGAAGCTGCTCACATCATGAGATATAGATACCATTTTATAATTTTCTTCTCAATACAGGTAATAATACTTGGGGTTTATTTTTATGGGCTCAATCCGGGAAATATGTCTTATGATACATATAATCAAGTAAGTCAGCTTAAGGGTATTATCCCGTTTAATACCTGGCATCCCATAGGGCATACCTTGTTTATAGGATTATTGCTTAGGATTTGGGATAATTACGCCGTTATTACTGCTTTTCAAATTATATTTTTCGCTTTAATCACTTCATCATTTTATACATCATTACTTAAAAGTAAAATAAAATGGCAATTAATATACATTACTGCAGTTATAATGAGTGCAATTCCCTCAACAGGTATAAATGTAGTAACTCAATGGAAGGATATTCCTTTTACTGTAGGACTTCTGTGGGGTACGTTGATTTTATTTAAAATGTCCTTGAGAAAGGATTATTTCATCAGAGTAGGTCACATTATTGAGTTTATTCTTTGCTTGCTTACAATTTCACTTCTCAGATTTAACGGAATACTTTCTTTTATAGTAATGATTATCTATGGATTTATTTATGCAATTAACAGCGGTAATAAGGTTCAAAGGGTAAATTATAGTATTTCAGTTGCAATAATTTTGGCAGCTGTGTTTTTAATAAATAATATAATTCCAAATGAATTAGAAGCAGTTCCTAATCCTCCGGGTATGAAGCTAAGACCTATATATCAGGGATTGGCTGCAATATATGTTAATGGAGCAGAGGAAGACTTAAGCATTAAAAGCAGAAAGCTGACAGAGTCGGTTTCTACACCGCAGCAAATGAGGGACTATTATAACCCATATTTTGCTGATACAATTTCAGGCAATACACCTCAATTTCTGAATAATCTTTCTAAAATATCATCCGGTGATGCGATAAAAATGTATATTGAAGCAGCAATTATCCATCCGGAGGTGGTAATAGGAGATAAATTCAATCTTGCAACAACCATGTGGTCTGTTACAAAGGATCCCTTCTCTTACAATAATGCGTATACAACTATTATACAGAAGGAAATGATAGAGGTATTCAAAGTACAAAGATTTAACAATAGGATTACAGGTTTGATTGAAAAAATTGCAGGAGATACTTTTAATGAAAATTATTTATTGAATACTTTGGTTTGGCGGACGGGTTTTTATCTTGCTTTGGAGCTTATTCTATTACTTTATTTGATAATAATGAGGGATAAAAGAATTAGCTTGTTTATACCGCTGATATGCAATGCTTTTATTGTATTTTTGACGATGCCTGCTCAGGATTATAGATATCTGTGGTTTATATCGCTTATATTTCCGTTTATAGTATTAGCATCCTCGGTTAAATTACAAGACAGTCAATTAATAGAATAAACAGACATGTAGAAGGGAGAAAATCAGTGGCTAATTTTACTGCATATATTTTATTGACCGTCATGGGTCTTTTAATGATGAAGCTATCAGGTCAGCCTATTGAATATGGCTTAAATGAAGGATTTTTTTTCTTTAATATAAGCTCAAAAATGCTATTGGCTTTAATTTTTTATGCAAGCAGCTTCCTTCTATGGACCGGAATTGTAGCTAAAAATGATTTGAGCTTTATTGTTCCGTTTTCTTCAGCCATAGTAAATTTAATTTCTGTTTGCTTTGGGATAATGATATTTCACGAATCTATCAATTTATATAAAATCATAGGTATTGTAATGGCAATGCTTGGCGTTATACTAATGAACTACAACCGTTAAAATTATTTACTATATGTCGACCATTGACATTCACACTAAATAAAAGTATAATAATGGAAATTAAGGAACGTGAAATATAAAAATCATCTAATTGAAGGATGGATTCTAAATGTAGTGTTTGATTAAAATAATCATTAAAAGGATTTCTGAAAGGATTTTAAATGAAAATAAAAATAAGTGTATTAATTATATCAATTATAATTATCCTATGTGCATGTTCTGATAAGGATGCCCTTGATAGTGGCGGTAATGGCAATTACAATGATATTAAAAGGACTATTGATTTAACTTTTACGCCGATACCGAAACAATCCTTAATAGAGGGTTTACCCAAAGATGAATTGATAAAAGGAAAAAGTATTTATTATGGTAATTTGTCAAACCAAATTGAAGCTACAGTACATTTATATGTCGACAATGATGAGAATATTGATTTGGAATCGGATGAAGGCGTAATATATGGATTTTTAGAACATGAGGGTAAGCTTTATGAGCTTGGAGTTTTAAGTAATTATGGAATTGATTCTGTTAATATTAATTTATCAGACAGGACTTTTGACGGTATGAAAGAAATTGAAATTGATGGCGGTATGGGCGCGACTTATTTAGAAATGAAAATAATTAGGTATAATCAAATAAATAAGGAGTGGGAAAATTTATTAACTATGGGTTCTCCGCAAATTGCCGATTTGGATAAAGATGGTCAAGAAGAAATAATTGGTGTTTCTGCAGGAAGCTTACTACCCTATGTAGATATATACAAATGGAACAATGATCATTTTGAAAAAGCTGATATTGTTAATGATACTGAAAGCACCTATGCAAGCTTATATACTATAGATGGTGAATGGCTTATCGAAACAGGAAAATATGAAAATGGAAAAACTACTGAAGCTACGCTATTTAAATATGAAGCAGGTAAGCTTAAGCAACAATAATGGGGAATGTTGGAAGGAATATTTTTGATCCTAAATATATTTTTTATGTATAAAATATAAGATAAAACAGATAGCATTAATAGCATAACGGAGAAATTTTATGAGTAACATGAGAATAAAATATTTAATAGGATTTTTGGTACTACTGATAATAGAGGTACTTATAGCTTTGTATATACACGATGATTTTATCAGACCATATATCGGAGATGTGCTAGTAGTGATGGTGCTGTATTGTTTAATAAGGATATTTATTCCCAACGGAGTAAGGCTGATGCCATTATATATATTCGTATTTGCAGCATGTGTGGAAGTATTACAGTATTTTAGTTTAGTCGAAGTGTTAGGACTGGAAAATAACAGATTTTTAAGAATTCTGATTGGTTCTGTGTTTGATATAAAGGATATTATCAGTTACGGTGTTGGTTGTGTTATAATTACGGCAGTGACCCATATCTGTAGCAAGTTGAAGAAATGAGAGAGAAATTAGAATGTTTTTGCATGGTTGTATGAGATTAAAAAAAGAAAGTGAACGAATAAAATGGATTGAACATTTAGAAGTAATATAAGGATTGGAGCAATATTTTCAATATAAATGGGGGATATAATGTTTAAAAAATCGGTTTTAATGCTAATTATGGTTTTGCTGCTTGCTTCATGCAAAAATCCAAATAATACGGATATACATATTGACGAACCCGAAATTATTACACCGGATGATGACAAGGAGCCGGAAGGATTAAGATACACCGGAGAAATTATTTCCGATGGCTTGTATG
>DAIUCB010000245.1:0-4405 GCA_036846385.1 Bacillota bacterium
ATAATGAGACGGTTTTTATATTATATCATGTCAGATGTAAATATTATTTATCTCTCTTGAGGTACAGTAGAGACGCAATTTCTCAATGAAAAATGTTATTAGATTTACAATTCTCTTTGTACTGATGATAAAAGTAATATTATACATATAAGAAAAGTGACTGGTTTTTAAGTGGTACGCTTAGGGCACTCACCAATGTCCCACCACCTGTCCCATTGTACCAGTCCGTGTTTGATACAATATGCATATAGTTTGCCTCCGGTAGTTATAGGAAACCTACAGGTCGGACTTTGTTCCGGATATAGGCGATTCAAAAATAATCTATCGCTTTTAACATATGCTACAAAGGAAAGATAATGCTCCTTGGTCATTGGATGAGCAAAGGTAATATAATAATCATTATCTGTTTCCTCTACCGTGATTTCGGGTGCAATATGCGTATCCGAAGGCAAGACACGCTCTAATTTTCTTCCGCAGCAGAAGATGGAGGCACTTCCCGTGCTGACAAGAATATTGCCACAGGAAGTACAGACATAAAACCGTATTTTATCAATATTGCCGTTGTCCGTTTTGTTTGGAGTAATGTCTCCTTCCATCATTTGTTTTATATCAACGCCTAAAATAGCTGAAAGCTCCGGCCACAGGGACAGATCGGGACATCCCAGACCACATTCCCATTTGGAAACTGTTTTACTTTGAATACCCAACACATCTGCTATATTTTTCTGTGTAAGTTTCTTTTCCTTTCGAAGTCTTGCTATCAACTTACCTATTTTCACACAATCCATATCTCGGCGCACACCTCCATTTCTGCTATTATAACATATTTACAGATATCTTGCTATTATTTGTACCAAGTTTGCCGGAAGCTGCTTTAAATCGGTTATATCCAATGTATTTTCGGCTCCGTAAAGCTCACGTATAGCCTCTTTGTCCTGTCCAATAGCTGCTGCAAGAAACCGGATTCCTTTACGTTTATATTCATGTAAGGTTTCTTTCATATCATAAGCTGCTTTTTCACCTGTATAATCAGGCATAGCTTTAGGCTGCCCATCGCTGATACTGATTATTAATTTAGTTTTTTGAGGTGCAGTAAGCAATCTATCGGAAATAATACGTAACGCCATTCCATCCCTGTTATTACTGCGGGCCTGAATATTCATAAGAGCATATTTATCATCCATATCTTTGCTTTCCGGATCTACATATGCATAAATTGACATTTGCTCAAGCTTGGAGCGATCTGCTGTATCACCGTAAACCATTATTGGTATACCGCATCCTGTACAGAATTCATATAAAGCAACGGCTGCCTGCTTTGATGCATCCAAGCGACCAAAGGCTGACATAGAAGCTGATTCATCAATCCTGAGAGCAACTGCCAGAGATGGCTCCTCCTCGGGCGGGCGTTTACGGGCAAATACCCTAAAATCCAAAGCGGCTGCTTGATCAGCACAGAACTTTGTACCATAATACTGAGATTTGGCAAATTCAGAGGATATTTCATGTTCTAAAAGCGGATTAGTTTTTCGGATTAGTTCATGAATAACCGGAAGCAGAACAGCAGCCATCTTGTTATAGTCTTCCTTGTTTTGAGAGGTATACCGGGGGCGGTGAACAATAAGCTTGATACCCTCATGGTAACTGCCATGAATACTTTGCCTTGCTTTCATGTTCAAAGATTTGCGAAATTCCTTTTTTTGCATCTCACTTGTAACTGATTTATCAAGCTCATGATAAGACGGAGTTCCATTTTCTCCATTATCATTTCCGGAAACGTCTGTATTTTCATCACTGCAGGTATCTGAATGACCCTCGCTATCTGCTGACTTTCTCATAAGAACAGCGTTTTTATCAGCTTCATCCCTTTCCTCAGACCATTCGACCTTATCGGAGATATGAAGTTCCATAACCTCCTGGTTATTTCCCTTCGGATGAGAAGAGGATAAGGTATCCAATTCTGCAAGCTTATCTGTCAAGCCATTCTTTAATAATGCCTGTTCTAAAATATTAAGCTCCTCCCGGTCGGTGGTAATTTTGTACATTACTTTATTATATAGTGTATTTTGAACTGATTCACCACTTGCAACAGCATCAATCCAAAAAATATAGGATCGCATCCCGGCTACACCTTTAATTCCATTAGCTCGTGCTGTTTCATCCAAGATGATAATAGTTTCCGCTAAAACAGAAAGAACATCTTGAGAATGACAGCCGGTCTTAGCTACGGCCCGTTCCATCATAACTGCTTTGGGTGGTAAATCCAGCTTTTCAGCATGCTGTACTCGATCACGCAAAGCTTCGTTCAAAGGGCGATAGCCATTGTAGCCTCGATTCGTTGTAATAACAGCAATAAAATCCGGATGCCTATGCAGAATACGAGTTGGCAGGTTTAAGCTTCCGTCCGGCTCTAATGCGGAATTCAAAGCCATTAAAACAGCGGCATCTCGTATTACCGTCGGCTCCTGTATTTCCAACAGCCATCCATTTTCATATGCACGGACAATTTCCGACGGGTAGTAATTATACTTTACAATCCCTGATTTATCATCCTTTTCCGGAATTAACGGCAGAATAGAGCCTAATACATCGGATTTATCCATGTCGGCAAAGCAGGTTACCTTCGTGTAGGGCAGGTTAAAATCTGCGGATAGAGCTTTTGCAAGCTGAGTTTTTCCTGAGCCTGCATCGCCCTCCAATAGAATTGTACTTATTTTCATTTCACCGCGATTCCAATTTCTTAATACTTCTTTATATATGCGTTTTTCTGCATCACTTTCAATATGTGAATGCGGTTTTTGCCATACAAGAGATTGTTCCTCTTCTGTAAGCTGTCTGGAGGGTGATAAAATACAATTTTTTTTCATGCTAATAACACTCCAATTCTTCTAAAATGCCGCTAAGTACCCGCTGGCGTTCACCGATCAATTCTCCTAAGTCATTCAGACTTTGAGCAAATGCTTTAATGTCTTCGTTGATGTTTTCATTTTCAACACAAATCTCTATGGGTAATACACCGCCTTGGACACCTATACGTTCTAGCGAGGGTTTCTCGGGGTCAAATAAAAGCGGAAATCTGTAAGCTTCCTTAAAATGAAGTAATATTCTTGATAAAAATATCATCAAGTCAAATATTTGATGAACAGGAAGCTCCTGAGCCAAAATTAATTCACCGTTTTTGTCAAGTTTCCAAAGCTGTGCGGCAATCTGCATTTTTTTATTTTCTTCAAGGATAGGAACGCCTAGTGACAATCGTTTTATGTCAGATTTATATGCATTTCTGCCATCTATGCGGTCATATCCATTTGATATAATTACAGTTTTTTCAATCTTTTCAGTCTTTTCACTATTTTGTTTCATTTCCATATCCTCCTTGCATGCAGATTTGCATTAAGACATTGCTCTCTTAAGCTTTCTAATTCAGTTGTATAATCTTCATTTGGATCATCATACTTTAATACTTGTACAACTGATAGCTCAAAACCTTCCGAACCATATTTATTCCAAAGCTCCTGTAACCGCTTATTGGGATGCATTTTAGCTTTTAGTTTTACATTATTGCTGTTGAAGTCTGCTTTTGTATCTTTGGATATACCTAAAAACACTTCGCCTGTTTCTTTACATTTGTATGATATTACTCCCATTTCTGGATGCCTGTTTTTATAGGCTTCTATAAGCTCCTTTTTTCTTTTTATGTCCATCATTTTCACCTCAACATCATAATATATGTAAATACTCAAAAATAAAATCCACGCTCCGTAGACAATATCTGCAAGATTTAAGTGAAATATTTAATATCTGATTGAGGAAATCTTTCTGATATTTGAGCTGTTAAATATTGTTTGATTTCATGGGCTTGTTCTTTTGGATAAACATATTTATACCTTCCGAATCTCCCCCACTTTAAGCTTCTGCTTTCCTCGTCCATATCCAGCTTCGTTTGAGGAAATCTTTGAAGAATAAGCTCCTTTGCAACAGATGTAAATCTATGCTGAATCAATTCAAATGTCATAGCCTTTTGGCAAAGCTCGGTTCCTAAATGACCTTCAAGTTTCTGAAACAGTAATTTATATTCTTCTTTCCAATTTTCATGTTGCATTATCGGTGCAATTATAAAGCCAAAGGGATACCCTGAATGGGCAAGCTTAATCAGCGATTCTATCCTTTCATCTAATCTTGCTGTATTATGTTCAAAATTATCTATTACATAGTTGGAATTGATACTTATTCTAAATTGTGTGTTTTGATTATGATTAAGATTTAAAAGGGAATCAACGTTATTATATTTTGTTACTACTCTGAGTTTTCCGTATTCTTGACCTGCGAAAAATTCTATTGTTTTCGCAAGGCTTCCTGTTATATGCTCTATGGCTAACGGATCTCCAAGGCTTGCAGCCTCAAAGGT
>DAIUCB010000246.1:0-4393 GCA_036846385.1 Bacillota bacterium
CAGAAGTGAGGACCAAAATCCTCTTCCTTGTGGATATATTGAATTTTATTTTTACTTAGTGTAAAGTATAATTAGACTAAGCATCATGATGAAAATTTAATATTTTTATTAATGATTAAAATTATAATTTTATGGAGGTTTTATGAAATTACCGATAGTTACTTTTGAATTTAATAACGGAGATATTGTCAAGGCTGAATTATATCCCGAAACTGCACCGAATACGGTGAAAAATTTCATATCATTAATTAACAATAATTTTTATGATGATAAAATTTTTCACAGGGTTATCAAAGGATTTATGATTCAAGGAGGATGCCCTAACGGAAACGGTATGGGCGGACCGGGTTATTCCATTAAGGGAGAGTTTAACGGCAACGGATTTAAAAATGAATTGAAGCATGATGAAGGTGTTTTATCAATGGCAAGGTCGTCCCATCCCGATTCTGCCGGCTCTCAATTTTTTATAATGCATAAAAAAGCTCCTCATTTAGACGGACAGTATGCTGCCTTTGGAAAGGTAATTGAAGGTCTTGATGTTGTAAATAAAATTGCGGAAACGGAAACTGATTACAGCGACAGACCAAAGAAAGAGGTCAGATTAAAAAAGGTTACAGTTGAAACCTTCGGAGAGTCTTACGACGAGCCGATAAAGAAATAGCTATATAAAATGATTTGGCAGAGACTTATGAATCTCTGCCATTTTTTCATTTTAAGCTATGAATAAGCAAATAATTTTACAGACTAATTTATTTCGTTAATGCTCTTTTGTATCAGAAGCCTAATTGTTCGCCTACCAATATAACCTTTATTCGGTTTTTCGGCTTGGAATATCTGGTTACTAAAATTTGACTGCAAATCGTTTCGGGAGTAGTACATTCTGCACATATTCCTGTTTTTGCACAGGGTGTGCTGAGGTTGAATCTTAATGTGTTTGGGACACATGCATCGGTTCTGATTCTTTTCATTGCACTGTCTACATCTCCGGCAACCTTATTCATTCCGGCAACTACTATTACGCTTTCGGGACCGTAGCAATATGCAGCAAGCCTATTCCCTGCTCCGTCAATATTAACCAGTTCTCCCTCCAAGGTTATTGCGTTGGTGCTTGTCAGAAAAACATCTGCTGTCAGTGCTTTTTTCATAAGCTGTATTCTTTCTTCCGGACTTTTTGCCGTATCTCTGTCTATTACCTTGATATTTTTATGTCTCAAAGTATCCTTTACGCCGATTTCCTCAATTGTAGAGGTTCCGCCCCAAGAAACCACCGAATCTTGGCTGATTAATGACATTACCTTTTCCAGAGCTTCTTCCTTTGTCTCACAGTAGAAGCCCTCCATATTTCTCTTTTGCAGATTTTTTACTATTGTTGCGCCTTGCACCTTGTATGCATTCTTTACATGATCCATAATACATCCTCCTTGAAGAAATTCATTCATAATTTTTATTAATTTTTTTGATTGAACATCAGGCTTATAATCAAATTGTCGATTAACCTTCTCTTTTATATATACCGGATTATTTATCAATTATGCTATCTATATTTTTTAATACTATTGATATTGTCCCATCCTTATTTGTTATAAACTCAACCTTATCCTTGTTGCTCAGCATTTCATAGGGTATATTTATCTCTATCCCCTCATCAGTCACAATTTTTTGTTTTGTTTTGATTTTATTTGCATAGTTGTAATTTACCTTAACCTCGGGCTCCTTGATACCCTTAATTTTAATTTCCTCGTTATATACCTTTTTTACCTCTTCATTATCAAATACCTGATCTGATATTTGTGATAAATTAATATTAAGAGACTCCTCTACATTTTCTCTGATAATATTTTTTACCTTGCTTTTCATAAACATATCATCGTCGTAATATTCTTTGATTATTTTATCAGTCGTATCTGTTATTATTTTTACCTTTTCCTTATCCTTTTTTTCTTCTTTGCAGCCTAATACATGCTTTGATATATAATAGCAGGGCTCATTATAAACCTGACATTTTTTCTCCTTGACAAAAACCTCCAGACTGTTTAAATCTACAAATATTACCTCGTCTATTTTCTGTGTCGCAGATGGCAAGGCGCATGGCTGCTCTATTATAATATTTTTAGTTCCTTCTTCCTCCTTGGTATGATGGATATAACCCTTTTTATAGTTCAGCTTCAATATAATCATATAGTCCTTGTTAAAAACATTGGCTTGTACAAACAGCAGGTCACACGGCTTTATATCCGGATTTTCTGATATCAGCTTATAAAAAAACTCTGATATTTCCTTGCTGAATTTTTTGAATTCATTTTTGCTGTTATAGTCCTCAATAGACTTGAAAAATAATCCGTCCTCATTGATAAATATGGTTTTCTTCAGCTCTGCATCATTAAGGCATTTCAATATATGCTTTTCGATGTATTCTCTCATTTCCTCGCCTAATGTCATAAGGTTTTCTGATAAAACCGGCACTCCTATACTTGTGTCAAGTATATGCAGTATTGCTCTTGATATGGAAACGCTCATTTTTTCCCTCTTCATTCCTGTAAATTTATTATTATCCTACTTTTTTGCTTTGCTAACAGCTGACTTTTTGCTTGTGATATGCATTAATGCATATACATGCCTCCGTTTACATATATAAGCTGTCCTGTTATATATCTCCCTTTAAATACAAGAAAATCTGCCATTTCTGCTACGTCTGAAATGTCGCCGATATATCCGAGGGGTATAGATTTGTTCATATTATCTAAATTTTGTTTATCTCCTAAATTGTATCGGTGAAATATTTCGTCTGTCATTATCATTCCCAATCCGATACAGTTTGCTCTGATATTCGGAGCGTATTCTATGGCAAAATCCTTGGTGAGGTTGATTACTCCCGCTTTGGAGCTGCAATAGTTGGCACCCTTTGCTCTGCCGTGAACGGCAGTTCCTGAGCTGAAGTTGATAATACAGCCGTTATCGCCGTTGTATTGCTCTGCAAACAACTTTGAACAGTTGAAGGTTCCTGTTAAATTGACATTTACTACGTTTTGCCACATATCCGGAGTCATGTCCTTTATATATGCATCCTTATTGATGCTTGCACAGTTAATCAAGCAATCTATTGTTCTGAAGGCTTTCCTTGCTGCAGTAAACATGCTTTCAACCTCGCTGAGCTTTGATACATCTGCTTTTATAAACAGCAGCTTATTTTTATCATATTTTTTATCGAATTGTTCCTTGAATTTTGCTGCTTTTTCTTCATTGCTGTAATTTATGACAACATTACAGCCCTTCGAAGCAAAATACTCTGTCAGACCGCTGCCGATACCGCCCAATGCTCCTGTAATGATTATTGTTTTCATATATATAAACACCTTTCATTCTTCATTGATATATGATTTTTACATATTATTATAGCTTTTTTCTTATTTTATTAATTTTGATAGTTCTTTAAACAACGGAGTTCCCGCTTCCTTCATCAAATCAAAAAATACCGTCTCTGTATTTGTTACTATCCCTCCCATTTCAGACATCAACGATAATCCGTTTTTATAATTATCCTTCGTTCTTGAGCATACCGCATCGGAAACAACAAATACATCATAGCCCTTGCTCAGTAAATCTCTGACTGTTTGATACACGCATACATGTGTTTCCATCCCTGTTACTATAACCTTTCTCTTTGCATGGCCTACAAGAGCATTATTTACTTCCTCCGTACATGCTGAAAACTTCATCTTTTCATATTTGGCTGCCCCATCTGCTATTTGATTGATTTCTTTTACTGTATTCCCCAAACCTTTAGGGTATTGCACTGTTATTATAATCGGCATATCCAACGCTTTTGCTATTGAAGCCAGCTTCGCCGTATTTTCTATAACCTTTTGACCGTATTTCATTGCAGGAATCAATTTTTCCTGTATATCAACAATAATTAAAACTGCTTCATCTTTATTTAATATATATTTATCCATTTTAATATCTCCTTATCATTTTATGATTCTAATGATATCAACTGTTTGTTACCATTGTCAAGATAAAAAGAATAGCTTTGACAGATTCATTTTGAGAAAAGTTATCAAATATAATTGAGAATTATTATCTTTTACTTGTTATAATCAGTGATTTATAGTATAATTATAACAATTTTGCAAATATACTTAAAATCAGAAAGGATAATAACATGGAAAAGGTTCAGGAAAGGTTTTTAAAATATGTCGAATTCGATACTCAATCAGTAGCAGATGCAGCTTGCTTTCCAAGCAGCGAAAAACAAAAAAATCTGGGGCTTTTTTTGGTTAATGAAATGAAATGTATTGGCATTGCAGATGCACATATGGATGAATTCGGATATGTTTACGGTACTATTCCGGCCAACACCGACCGGTCTAATATTCCTGCGATAGGATTTCTT
>DAIUCB010000247.1:0-4376 GCA_036846385.1 Bacillota bacterium
TTAGTGAAACTTTTTTTATTTATAAAAACAAACATTCAAATTTTAATGTTTGTTTTTTTTATTGTCATTTATAAATAAAATTGGTATATTTTTTGCTTATTCAAAGGAGAGGTGAGAATGTGAAAAGTTTTTATGAATTATTGGAGTTGGCTAAAATTAACGGTCCTAAAAAAATATCCGTTGCGGCTGCACATGATAAAGAGGTATTGACAGCAATAAAACATGCTATAAGTGAAAATATTGCTAAACCAATTCTTATTGGTGATGAAGATAAAATAAAAGAAATATCAAAAGGTATAAGCTTAAACCTACATAAAATATCGGTTATCGATATTAAGGACAATACGGATGCTTCCCAGAAGGCAGTTTCATTAGTTAGCAGCGGTGAAGCTGATATTGTCATGAAGGGGCTTGTAGATACTTCAATTATTTTAAAAGCAGCCCTCGATAAGGATATCGGGCTGCGTACAGGTAATATATTAAGTCATGTAGCAGTTTTTGAAACGGAAAATTATCACAAGCTGTTATTTATAACAGATGCAGCAATGAATATAGCACCTAATGCTGAGGAAAAAAGGCAAATTCTTGAAAATGCCATAGACCTTGCCCATTCATTAGGCTTAAAATGTCCGAAGGCAGCAGTAATTTGTGCTAAGGAAAAGGTTAGTAATAAAATGCAATCAACTGTAGATGCTCAGCTGTTAGTAGAATTAAATAAGCAAGACAAAATAAGGGGTTGTATAGTAGAGGGACCTTTTGGTCTTGATAATGCAATAAGTAAGGAGGCTGCCGAACTGAAGGGTATTAACAGTAAGGTTGCAGGAGATGCAGATATATTATTAATGCCTAATATCGAAGCCGGAAATATATTTTATAAGGCTTTGACATATTTTTCAAATTCTGAAAATGCAGGGATAATAATGGGAGCCAGATGTCCTATTGTTCTTACGTCAAGAGCTGATTCAGACAGAGCAAAGTTAAATTCTATAGCATTGGCAGTACTGTATGCATCTAAGTTGAAAGGAGATTCATGAGAATGAAGCAATTGATAATAAACCCCGGCTCCACATCTACAAAAATTGCGGTTTATGATGAAGAAAGAGTTATATTTGAAAATACAATCAGACATGACTTTGAAGAAATAAGTAAATATGAAAGGATAACCGATCAATTTGAATTCAGAAAAAATTTAATTTTAAATGTACTAAAGAACAACAAAGTTGACCTTAAAACCCTTGATGCTGTTGTCGGCAGAGGCGGGCTGTTAAAGCCTATTGAAGGCGGTACCTATAAAGTAAATGATAAAATGGTTGAGGATTTAAAGAAGAATATTATGGGGGAGCATGCTTCTAATTTAGGTGGATTGCTGGCTCGTTCCATAGCTGATGAAATCAGTGTTCCTGCTTTTATAACCGACCCTGTAGTTGTTGATGAAATGGAGGAAATTGCAAAAATAAGCGGTCATCCAAGCTTTGTAAGAACACCTATTTGGCATGCATTAAATCAAAAGGCCGTTGCCAGAAGAGCAGCTTCCGAGGAATTTAACAAAAAGTATGAGGAAATGAACTTTGTTGTAGTGCATCTGGGCGGAGGAATTACTGTCGGAGCACATAAAAAAGGCAGAGTTATAGATGTTAACAACGGACTAAACGGTGAAGGTCCCTTCTCTCCCGAAAGATCCGGAACTCTTCCGACAGAACAGCTTGTAAAAGCTTGCTTCAGTGGCAAATACACGGAAGCTGAGGTAAAAAAAATGCTTGTAGGCAAGGGTGGATTAACAGCTTATATGGGAACCAATAATGCAAAGGAAGTCAGTGATATGGCAGAGAGCGGCGATAAAAAAGCTGAGTTAATATATAGTGCTATGAGCTATCAGGTTGCCAAGGCAATAGGTGAATATTCTGTAGTACTTGATGGAATGGTAGATGCTATAATTCTTACCGGGGGTATTGCTTACGATAAAAAATTTATTGATAGAATTATTAAAAAGGTTAGCTTTATTTCAAGAGTTCTGGTCTATCCGGGAGAGGATGAGCTGCTGGCATTGGCACAGGGTGGACTCAGAGTTTTGAAGAATACTGAAAAGGTAAAGGAGTATTAAGGAGGAATTTCATTGCTTGATAAGAGAATAGTAATAATTACAGGGCATTACGGAAGCGGAAAAACAGAATTTGCAGTTAACTATACAATAAAAATGAAAGAACAGTTTGAACATGTCACTTTAGCTGATTTAGACATAGTAAACCCTTATTTTAGATCCAGAGATAAAAAGCTTTTTTTAGAGGAACGGGGAATTAATGTAGTTGACAGCAGTATAAAAAATACAACTCTTGAATTACCGGCTCTTCCGGCTGAGATAATGGGTATTATTCAAAACAATCAAATGAAAACAGTGCTTGATGTAGGCGGGGATCCTGTAGGTGCAAGAGTGCTGGCCAGATTTTCCGAACAAATCAAAAATCATGAGTATGATTTATTTTATGTTATTAATGGAAACAGACCTGAAACTAGAAAAAAAGAGGATGTGATAAAATATTTAAGAGCAATAGAAAAAACCTCCGGGTTAAAAGTATCAGGGCTCATAAATAATACACATCTTTTAAAAAATACATCAGTCCAAGATGTGGAGTTTGGTCATGAGCTAACTAAAGAAGTATCCTGGGAGACTGATATTCCTATAAGATACGAAGCAGCGATTAAAAATATTGCTGATAAAATTACTGACAAAGATATTATTGAAAAAATTTTCCCTATAAATATGTACATGAGGGAAGAGTGGATGAGTTAGAAAGTTTATGAGTATAAAATAATGGAGGTATAAATATGGCAAAGGGAAAGGTAACATTTAGTGAAGAAAAATGCAAGGGCTGTGAGCTATGTGTTTTTGTATGTCCAAAAAAAATTATCAGCCTGAATATTGATAAAATAAATTCAAAAGGATTTAATCCCGCATATGTGACAGACCAGGAACAATGCATTGCCTGCGGAAATTGCGCGATTATGTGTCCCGATTCTGTAATTAAGGTAGAAAGATTATAAAAAATGGAGGATAACTATGACTAAAGTATTGATGAAAGGTAATGAAGCTGTGGGAGCAGCAGCAATTAAGGCAGGCTGCAAATATTTCTTCGGATATCCTATAACACCTCAAAGTGAGTTACCTGAATATATGTCTAAAGCATTGCCTGAGGTTGGAGGAGTATTTTTGCAGGCAGAAAGCGAAATAGGTGCAATTAATATGGTTTATGGAGCAGCAGGAGCAGGTGCAAGAGTAATGACAGGCTCCTCAAGTCCGGGAATATCGCTCAAGCAAGAGGGAATTTCCTATTGTGCAGGTGCTGAACTTCCTTGCGTTATTGTAAATATGATGAGAGGAGGTCCGGGTCTAGGAAGTATTCAGCCCGGTCAGGCAGACTATTTTCAAAGTACGAGAGGCGGCGGAAATGGGGACTACAGAACTATAGTTTATGCACCTGCAAGCATTCAGGAAACAGTTGATTATGTAATGGAAGCATTTGATAAGGCAGATTTATACAGAATACCCGTATTGATTTTAGCAGATGGCATGATAGGTCAGATGATGGAAGCCGTTGAATTTAAAGAACCAAAAAAGACAGCTTTGCCTGATAAGGATTGGGCTACTACCGGTACAAAGGGTATAAGAAAGCCTAATATTGTAAATTCATTGTATTTGGCATCAGAAGCATTGGAAAACCACAATATCAGATTAGAAGCTAAATACAAGAAAATAGAAGAAAAAGAAGTATTATATGAAGCATTTGGGTTAGAGGATGCTGACGTTGTTTGTGTTGCATATGGAACAACCTCAAGAATAGTAAAAAATGCCATAAAGGACAGTGAAGCTAAGGGTATTAAGGTTGGATTAATAAGACCTATTACATTGTGGCCATATCCATATGAAATATTCAAGAAAATAAATCCAAATGCTAAGGGTATCCTTACTGTTGAAATGAGTACGGGACAGATGATTGACGATGTAAAAATTGCTGTAGAAGGAAGATTGCCTGTTTATTTCAACGGAAGATCCGGCGGTATGATTCCTACTCCGGCAAGCATAGTTGAGGATATAGTAAAAATTGCAGGAGGTACAAAATAATGACAATAGTATACGAAAAATCAATCGGCTTAACTGATAAAGAAACACATTATTGTCCGGGCTGCACCCACGGTGTGGCATACCGGTTGATTGGCGAAGTGTTAGATGAAATGGGGCTGCGCGAAAAAACCATCGGCGTGGCATCAGTAGGCTGCTCGGTGTTTGTATACAACTACATGAATATTGATTTCGTCCAGGGCGCACACGGCCGCGCACCGGCCATGGCCACCGGAATCAAGCGGGTACTGCCGGACCGGGC
>DAIUCB010000248.1:0-4370 GCA_036846385.1 Bacillota bacterium
ACAGACAATGATGAATTTGATGAGGATGGAGTAGTGTTTAATGCTGTCCTGTACGAAAATGAGCTAAGCTTATATGAAAAATATATAGAGGTGACTTATTAAAAATGTGCTGCTATAAATCTATTCATAAATACGGAAGAGATGAAATCGTAATAAATAAATCAAAATTTATTGGTTCTGCAGCACCTGTATGCTGTGAAGAGGAAGCTTTAGAATTTATAGAAAAAATAAAAAAAGAATTCAGAGATGCTTCACATAATGTTTATGCCTATACCATAGGAGAAAATGCTAATTTGCAAAGATTTTCCGATGACGGCGAACCCTCGGGCACAGCAGGCATGCCGGTTTTAAATGTAATAAATCAAGAAAATTTAAGAAATACAGTTGTTGTCGTAACGAGATATTACGGAGGAGTGCTGTTGGGTGCCGGAGGCTTGGTAAGAGCCTATACAAAAGGTGCCAAAATAGGCTTGGAAAACGGATTGATCGTAGATAAAATTTTATATTATGATATTTCGGTAAAACTTGATTATACTCTGCTTGGCAAAATGGAAAATGAGCTGAGTAAAAATAAATTTATCATTAAGGATAAAATCTATGAAGAAAAGGTAATTATCAAGGTTCTTTCTACGAAGGAAGAATCAGAAAGATTAAAAAATATTGTTAATGAGGTTACAAGCGGTAATTCTGATATTAATTTAATAAATTCTTCATATTACTCTATTGTAAATAATAAGCTTGTTGAATAGCTATAATACAAAAAATGATGAATTTAAATTGAAAAAATTTTTAATTAAATAAATAAAAAAATTGAAATATAATTTTATATATGTTAGAATGTTTCGTTAATAAAATAATTATGCATATGATATAAATAACGTTAGGAGGATATATATGTCAGGACATTCGAAATGGTCTAATATGAAACACAGAAAAGGAAAGCAGGATGCTAAAAAGGGTAAAATATTTACAAAATTAGCAAGAGCTATTACTGTAGCTACAAGAGAAGGTGGTCCGGAACCTGATTATAATTCATCACTGGCAACTGCTATCGAAAAAGCTAAGGCTGATAATATGCCGAATGATAACATAGAAAGGGCAATCAAGGCCGGCATGGGCGCTGCCTCAGGTCAACACTTCGAAACTATAACATATGAAGGCTATGGACCTTGCGGCACGGCATTTATGGTACAATGCTTAACCGACAATAAAAATAGGACAGCAGCTGATGTAAGACACTATTTTTCAAAGTATAACGGAAACCTCGGAACAACAGGTTGTGTAGGCTACCTCTTTGACAGAAAAGGAATTATATCCATTGACATGGATGACAGTATAGATGAAGAAGCTGTAATGATGACATCGCTGGATGTAGGAGCGGAGGATTTTGAGGTTGAAGAAGACAGCTATGAAATAACCACTAAGCCTGAGGATTTTATCAGTGTACTTAAAGGGCTGAAGGCTGCCGGATATGAAAATATTAAAGGTGATATAATGTATATCCCGCAGACAACAGTTAAGGTTGAAGGGGAAGAAAATCTTAAAATGCTTGATAAGTTAATCGATGCATTAGAAGACAACGACGACGTACAGGAAATCTACCACAACTGGGATGAGCCGGAAGAAGAGGAATAAATAAAAAGCCGTATAATATTATAAAATATACGGCTTTTTAATATTATGAATTTATTCTTATATAAAAAGCATATGCTCAAGGAATATTTTTAAGCCGATAAACACCAATATTCCTCCGCCTAAAATTTCTGCTTTTTGCTTAAACATCTGACCGCATTTTATGCCAAGATATGAACCTGCAACAGAGCAAATAAATGTAATACTTCCTATAGATAAGGCTGCATATAAAATGTTTACCTTCATTACCCCAAAGCCGATTCCTACAGCCAAAGCATCTATGCTGGTTGCTATTGACTGAGCAAGCAGTTTTTTATATGTAAGAGTATTATCACAGGTAAGGCATACCTCTTCAGAGCTTTTCAGCTCTTTGATTGCTTCTGAAATCATTTTGCCTCCGATAAAGCATAATAAAA
Organism: Bacillota bacterium; assembly: GCA_036846385.1. Classification (GTDB taxonomy): domain Bacteria; phylum Bacillota; class Clostridia; order Tissierellales; family Sedimentibacteraceae; genus Sedimentibacter. The sequence continues at coordinate 2,049 of DAIUCB010000248.1, forward strand.
CCAATGCTATCCAATGATCCAAGGAAGAAATAAGTGTGCTGAAGGTTTGACCGACAGTATAGCCTATAATCGGCATAAGGGCTTGAAAAAATCCAAAAGCTAAAGCAGCTGTCAGTATTTGTTTTTTGCTGAAATCAGTACAGCTCATTCCGTTTGAAATAGATACTGCACAAGCGTCCATTGATAATCCCAGTGACGTAAAAAATAAAGTTATTGTTCCCATTTGATTCTCCGTTTAAATAAATTAAAATATGAACAAATTAAGTTATTCATGAATAGTGGCTTAAAAAGTATAACATTGAGAATAGAATAATTCAAGGAGAAAAAATAAACTGTTTAGTTCTAAAAAACTGTTCTAAAAAAATATATAAATACCGGTTGCATTAAAAATTGAGTTCTGATATAATACGAATATTAAGTTAATATATACAGTGATTGGAAGTAGTAGGTTTGTATATATTTTTAGAGAGCTGTTGTATGGTGAAAGACAGTAATATTAAGAACCGAACTCGTCTATGAGTATTTGAAGCGAATAAAGTAGTTTCAAACGGCTGTTGCCGTTAGCAATAAAGAGTGAGGCATTGCAAATGCCTAATTTGGGTGGTACCGCGGATAGTCTTCGCCCCATTGTGGGAGGAGGCTTTTTTGTATTAAAATGAGAAATAAATTTATGGAGGAAATATTTATGAAATCATACAATCCACAAGTCATTGAAACAAAATGGCAGGATATATGGGAAAAAAATCAAACCTTCAGAGCTGTTGACAACTCTGAAAAAAAGAAGTTTTACGCTTTGGTAGAGTTTCCGTATCCTTCAGGGGTAGGGCTCCACGTAGGGCATATAAGAGCATATACCTCTCTGGAGGTAATTTCAAGAAAAAGAAGATTAGAGGGATACAATGTATTGTTCCCGATAGGATGGGATGCATTCGGACTTCCGACAGAAAATTATGCAATACAGACAGGAAAACATCCGAGAAAAGTAACCGATGAAAATATTAAGATATTTACTGCTCAATTAAAGGCTGCCGGATATTCCTTCGACTGGTCAAAAACAATAGATACTACGGATCCGAAATATTTTAAATGGACACAGTGGATATTTTTACAAATGTTTAAGCATGGTCTTGCATTCAAGGATAAAACCTATGTAAACTTTTGCAATAAATGCAAGGTTGTTCTGGCAAATGAGGAATCGCAGGACGGTGTATGTGACAGATGCGGCAGTGAAGTAGTTCAGATGGAAAAGGACGTTTGGTTTCTGAAAATAAGAGAATATGCAGATAAGCTGCTGGACGGACTGGATGAAGTAAGCTTTCTGCCTAGGATAAGACTTGAACAGGAAAACTGGATCGGTCGTTCCTATGGCGCAGAGGTTGATTTTAAAATAAAGGATACAGGGGAATCCCTAAGAGTATTTACAACAAGACCGGATACCCTTTACGGAGTTACATTTATGGTCATTGCTCCGGAGCATCCTATGCTTGATAAATACAGTTCGAAAATCACAAATTTAACAGAAATTAATGATTATCAGGCTCAGGCTAAAAAGAAAACAGAATTTGAAAGAGTTCAGCTCGCAAAGGATAAGACAGGAGTTGAAATAAAAGGCTTATCAGCAATAAACCCTGTATCAGGAGAGATAATTCCAATATGGGTGGCAGATTATGTAATGATGGGCTACGGTACAGGGGCGATAATGGCCGTACCGGGTCACGACTCCAGAGACTGGGAATTCGCAAAGAAATTTAATATTCCGATTAAGGAGGTTATTGATGGGGGAGATATCGATAAGGAAGCCTTTACAGATGTTGAAGACGGAATCCTGACTAATTCCGGCATGCTTAACGGTTTAAGAGTAAAGGAAGCAATTTCTAAAATGCTTGAATTTCTCCAGGAGAATAATATTGGTGAAAGAAAAACAAATTATAAAATGAAGGATTGGGCATTCAACAGACAAAGATATTGGGGAGAGCCGATTCCCATAATTCATTGTCCTAAATGCGGCATGGTGCCTGTTCCGGAAAATGAGCTGCCGATAACTCTACCTGAGGTTGAAAATTATAAGCCTACAGAAACAGGAGAATCTCCTCTTGCAAATATTGAGGATTGGGTTAATGTAAAATGTCCCGTATGCGGAGAAAACGCAAAGAGAGAAACTGATACAATGCCTCAGTGGGCAGGCTCCTCATGGTATTTTTTAAGATACATTGACCCTGATAACAATGATGCTTTGGCTTCCAAGGAAAAGCTTGAATACTGGGGACCTGTGGATTGGTATAACGGCGGTATGGAGCACGTTACAAGGCATCTGATATATTC
>DAIUCB010000249.1:0-4331 GCA_036846385.1 Bacillota bacterium
CTGCAACAACCAGCTCAAGCCAGGTTATTGATATTACTACTATTTCAAACCTGTCAAGTTTACTTTCCCGATCTATTTCGTATATAAAGTATGGGGAGCCTGTTTCGTATTTTTCATCTATACTGTTCTTCCTGTAAATAAAGTACTTGTTCATTGTGTAATCAGCATCCCAGGATATTTTTATCTGATTGTTTCCTATATCTTCAACCATCAGACCTGTAGGTGCATTAGGAGTTGCAGTATTTTCAACAGTTACTTTCACTGCCTTATACGCTGAAAATGTATTTTCTTTTTCTGCTTTTGCATATACATAGTAGGTTCCAGAAGGAAGATTTAGTTTTTCAGTAGTAAATGTTCCTAATTCTCCATCCTTTGTAGGGGCTATATATACAATTTCATCCTCAATTTGAATAGTTTTACCTGTTGTAGGTTCTATTTTATCTTTGTATTTCATATACTGACCGTACAAAAGATTTCCGGTTCCCCAGAGCTTGGCAGGATTGCTAAGTACATCCTCTTCTACAGACCTTGAATCAACAATATAAATTCTATAATTGTCAGGTTCTCCGTCTAATTTCCAGTCAACCTTGATTTTTCCGTCGACATGCTCAGCACTGAAACTTGTTATTTCAGGATTCTTCATAGATGAATAAGGTAAAATCTCCATGCTTCCTTGAGTAATGATGGTCCACTGTCCGTCAGAAGGTGAAACCATCGGTATGGAAACCATATATTCATATTCAACAGGGTCTTCTGTTAATTTAACCTTTTGTTTCACAGCAACCATATCGAAATCCTCATAATCAACATCTTTAATATTTCCTTCAGAATCTGTCAACTCAGAATTGTCTATATACTTAATCTTTCGAATCTCACCGGCAGGATTTATTATTTTAATGCTGTCATTATTAAGGTTCGTAAACTGATTTTCGGTCATTCGCAATACTAAAATAGCATTGCTGTTACTTGTGAGGTTCAGCTCAGTAATATATTGGGAATTTTCATCGGAACTTTGAGTGTATTGAATCGGCACGAAATTAAATCCGTATTCGGTAATTACACCGTCCGAGTACTCATAATTAATCCCGTGATTTGCTTTTTCAAGCTCTTCCTTCAATTCAAGTAATTCTAATTTATTTGTATGGAAATAATATCTTATGCCTATATCCATATTAAGTGCTTCTGCCCACGCTGCAATGCTGTATTCTGTTATTTCCGCACCTACCCCTGCAAGCACAAGACCTCCGATTATTGGTACTACTTCGGGAATTACAACCTTCACTGTTCCTCTACCTATAAAACCCTCTCCCTCAAAATACGATAACATTATATTTCCTGTAAACACACGGTAAACAATGGTTCCTTCAACTCTTAAGCCTCTGGTTTCAATTGTTGGATCAAGAGTCCACCATACATATTTTTGCTTGACACCGCCCATTTCTATCATGTATAGGTATGCTGCACTTTCACTTTCGTAATGAAAAGGTGACACTTCGGCCTCTCCTTCCATGGAGAAAAAATTATAGCTTTGGAAGGATAAGGCTTCAATAGTATCGGAAATGGACAATCCAAGTACAAATGTAATCGGAAATGCTCCTTCAAAGCAAGTATTTTTAATTCCTCCGGAGAGACCTGATATTCCTATGGGTATAGGAGGAACAATCTCTATTGCCTGAGGAAATTCACCGCTTACATAATATTCATCAAATCTCCCCCGCCTAAACCCGATACGTGTTTTTACACCCGCAGAAACTGGTAAGAGATTACCAACACTTACTCCAATTTCCACCGCAATATGTTCTTCCCTGGTATTTAACTCTAGAATTGCATCAGTACCTGAAAACAGCGACATTACAAAGGGCATCTGGAATGAAAATTTTCCGTCTATATTCAAGCCCTCATCATTTAGTGTTACTGTTCCGAGTTCAGCCTGACAATATCCCAATCCAACTTCCCCTAAAAGTTTTTGTACATCATCGTTTGGTGTATTATAGTTTGCCATATAAGTCAAAGGATTCAGTATACTCATTGAGCCGTCAATTTGTATTCCTGTAGAAGTAAGAAAAATTTTGTTGAGCTTAATGGGTATATTTTTATAGGATACATCATTGGTGTAATTAGCTCCCGGTTTTTCTAAATCATAAACCATTCTTACCTTAGTATCCTCATCATTTGCGATGCTGTAAGTTTCAAATTTAAAACCGTATTTTGCAATAATTGCCTGAGTGTAAGAACTTTTGTTGTTGTCCTTTATATCACACCATAAGGTTCCGTCCTCTGCCCAAATCGAAGCTCCCATAGGGTTTTTGTTTATTTTTAGAGTTCCATTTGCAAACTTAAGTGTTTGGTTTATAATTATAGGATTACTTATAGATGATGCAAGGGATGTATAAGTATTATCTCCGTTATCAATAAATATGCCTTTGATTTTTATAGTTTCTTCCGGGCTGTTAATTCCGTCATCCTTCATAACAATAGGAAATTCAATTTCATTTACAAGATTATGAGAATACTTTATATCATCAGAAACAATGACAGCATTTTTAAAAGTTTTCTGATGGTTTTTATTGCCGGTTGAATTGACAGCCGATAAAAATAAATCATACGTTCCCAAAGGCAATCCGTCAGGTATTGTAACCTGTATTACCGAATCCGATATATAGCTTATGGAATTCATATCTATTGTAAATGATTGACTGCCCTTAATTAATTTCGCTTCCATAATCTGACTTACAGCGCTTCCAAACATACCAAACCCGCTTCCGTTTGCAGATACCGACCTTGATTGATCATACACATAAAATGAAGTCTTTGGTGCATAATCAAGAAAAGTCATTTCCGGTACTGTATTTTCTTTTCCTTCCATAATCAGTATCTTTGTTATTCTTTGCGTCGACATACCTTCAGCTCTGAATACAACGGAATAAGCCGAAATGGTATACTTATCCTGAACCTTCGGTCTTATTTTCCATATACTTCTGTGATAATCTCCTTTTATGACGCTTTTTATAATTGATTTTTTATCTCCTTCAACTAATTCAAGCTCATCCGGAAGCTCAAGATCGATTTGAACATTATTCAAATTTGTTGAATTGTCAAAATTATTATCTATGTCAAATTCAGCGCTTACATGATCAACGGTGTAACCGGATTTATCCTGTTTCATATTGAGCTTGTCAGTGCCTTGAAGACTTACATTAAAAGACGGAGAGCCTGCCTTTTCAGAAGCATCCCCAACGCCGTAAGCTGTTTTTACAGAGTTTTTACCTCCGCTTTCAATCATTTCAGGATTAAAATACAATACGGCACAGCTATCCTTAGCATTATAGTTTACAATGGAGTTTTCCGGATAAATTCCGTTGTTTCCTGTGTAGGGAAGATCATCGACTGTCACCTGAATAATAGGCTTTTCAGAATTAACAGTGTAGTCCCATTTTGTCTGAGATACATCCCCCCATGCGGCAAATTGCAGCTTATCAGGCTTAGTTAACCCTTCGCCTGAAACAGTCCCTTTTGCAATAATCTGAGGAGTTATATATTGATTGTATGCATACCATATATTTGGTATTCCATCACCTGTAAATTCTGATTCCTTGTATATGAATCCTTCTCCTGGTATGGTCAGGGCAGGAGAATCAACTGAGCCTATTTTTGTGTCAAAAAGCATCCTTATTCCAACAGACTTTGCTGCACTGCTTTTATTTACAATTTCATAGTCAATATAAACATTCCCCACGCTTGGGAGCTTAGGGTTATTCATGATTGAAATCCTTTGAGTTATAACAATACCCTTTGCAGCCCATTGACTTATTATAGTGTTTGTTTCAGAATCAACGCAGGGTGCTGTTGTGTAATGACCTTCAAGCCCCATAAAGCCGTAGGAATTACCGAATATAAAATCTTCTCCGTCAATTCTAACTGACGTATATGATGTTTCAGGACCCTGAAAACGGTCTGCATATAAAAGATCCTTATTATCATCAGAAGCTTTGTTTGGTATTCCGCTTATAGTTTCAGCAATAAACCTTCCGGTTTGTTTGTCTGCAGTGACTCTGATTACTTTGTTGTCAATTTGTACAACAGGTACGTCCCAACTGCTTTCATCTGCATAAGCAACAGGAGAGACTGTAATTGAGGCGATCATTGATATGCATAATATTAACGAAATAATCTTTTTAATTGTTTTAAACATATTGCCCTCCTTTCTTAAAATCCGGCAGGTGGTCTTATGACCACCTGCTCTTGTCATTTAGAAAAATAATTATTTATCAGTAAAATTAATTTTAATTATACGTGTATTTCTCTCCTGATCCATAATGTGGAATGTGTAT
>DAIUCB010000250.1:0-4303 GCA_036846385.1 Bacillota bacterium
TCCGCAAACACTGGCGTTTCTTCTCCCAAGCATAATAGCAAATGGACACAGGTATTTTTCGGCAGCACAAAGTCCGGGCGTTTACTTTTATACAATATTAAATATAATTTTAATAATATTCTTCACATACTTCTATACAGCTGTTCAGTTCAATCCATTTGAATATTCGAATACGCTGAAAGAAAACGGAGGCTTTATACCGGGAATCAGACCGGGCAGACCTACGGCAGAATATTTAAACAAGGTATTAGGCAGAATTACGATAGCAGGAGCACTTGCACTTGCATTAATAGCGACTGTACCGACCTTAGTATTTTCATTCACGAAACTGCAGGTTCATTTCGGAGGAACAGCATTGTTGATAGTAACAGGTGTTGCTCTTGAAACTATGAAGCAAATAGAGGCTCAAATGTTAATGAGACACTATAAAGGTTTCTTGAAATAGGAAAGAGGGTACAAAATGAGAACAATATTATTGGGACCACCGGGAGCCGGAAAAGGAACTCAGGCAGAAACAATTGTAAAAGAATTTTCAATACCGCATATTTCAACAGGAGATATATTCAGATACAATATCAAAGAGGGAACAGCTCTTGGTAAAAAAGCAAAGGAATATATGGATCAAGGACTGTTGGTTCCTGATGAGTTGACAATAGAGCTGGTAAAGGACAGATTATTACAAAGTGACTGTCAAAATGGTTTTTTACTGGATGGCTTTCCAAGAACAATAGCTCAGGCAGATGCACTTGAGAGTGCATTAAAAAGTATGAATCAAGCACTCGATTGTGTGATTAATATAGTAGTAAGTTCAGACCTTCTGATAAACAGAGCTGTTGGCAGAAGAGTATGCAAGGACTGCGGTCAAACATACCATATGACCTTTAACAGACCTATAAAAGAAGGTATATGCGACAAATGTAAAGGCGAACTTATGCAAAGAAAAGATGATACAGAAGAAACTGTATCAAAAAGAATAAGTGTTTACCGTGAGCAAACTGAACCTTTAATTGAATATTATACTAAAAAGGGTATTATAGTAAATATTGATGGTGAAAAACCTATAGATGAGGTTAGCAAAAGCATTGTTGCAAGTTTGAGGGGCAAATAATATGATTATCCTCAAAACGAAAAGAGAAATAGAGATAATGAGACGTGCCGGCAGACTTGTGGCTCAGTCCCACGAGCTTGTGAGACAACACATAAAGCCCGGCATAACAACAAGAGAAATTGATCAAATAGTTGAAGATTTTCTGAGATCACAAAATGCAATACCAACCTTTAAGGGTTATAATGGCTTTCCATATTCAATATGTGCATCCGTAAACGAAGAAGTTGTGCATGGATTTCCAAGCAACAGAAAGCTTCAAACCGGTGATATAATCAGTGTCGACATTGGGGCTACCTTTGAAGGATATGTGGGAGACAGTGCAAAAACCTTTTTTGTAGGAGAGGTGGATGATGAGAAAAGACGTTTAGTCGAAGTAACCAGACAAAGCTTCTATGAGGGTATAAAATTTGCAAGGGAATCCTACAGGTTATCTGACATATCACATGCCATACAACAATATGCAGAGTCAGCAGGCTTTTCGGTAGTAAGGGATTATGTAGGTCATGGAATAGGTAAGAAAATGCATGAATCGCCTCAAATTCCCAATTTCGGAAAACCCGGTAAGGGACCGCGGCTTCAAGAAGGAATGGTCCTTGCAATAGAACCTATGATAAATGTAGGAACATACAACGTTAAAGTGCTCGATAATAATTGGACCGTAGTAACAGTTGACGGAAAACCGTCAGCTCACTATGAACATACAGTAGCAATAACAGATGGCGAACCAATGCTTTTAACAGTATTATAGGGGTGATTCAGTGGAATTGACAACAAATTTAAAAATCGGTCAAATAGTTAAATCTAAAGCCGGCAGAGATAAAGGCAAAATATTTACAGTATGTCAAATTATAGATGAAAGCTATGTATTAGTGATTGATGGAGACATCAGAAAGCTAAATGCACCAAAAAGAAAAAAGGTAAAACATTTAATTATTTATAATACAGTATTGACAGAATTTGCTGAAAAGTTACAAGGTAACGAAAATCTAAATGATGCATTTGTGAGAAAGCTGCTAGAGCCTTTCCGCGAAAATGTATCTGACGAATGGAGGTTGAGTGATCAATGTCCAAGAAAGATGTAATAGAAGTCGAAGGAAAAGTCCTTGAAGCACTTCCAAATGCGATGTTCAGAGTTGAGCTTCAAAATGGACACCAGATTTTAGCGCATATTTCTGGAAAACTGAGGATGAACTATATCAGGATTCTGCCAGGAGATATGGTAGCTCTTGAATTATCACCATATGATTTGACAAGAGGAAGAATAACCTGGAGGAAAAAGTAAGGAGGGATTACAATGAAAGTAAGACCATCAGTAAAAAAAATGTGTGAAAAGTGTCAGATTATTAAAAGAAAAGGTATAGTCATGGTAATCTGTGAAAATCCTAAGCACAAACAAAAACAAGGCTAAGCTTGTTATGTACAATGACTATAGGAAAATTTATATTAAGTAACTACTAAGGTAGGAGGTGTAAGCTTAATGGCCAGAATAGCTGGTGTTGATTTGCCAAGAGATAAAAGAGTTGAAATTGGTTTGACTTATATATTTGGAATAGGCAGACCGACTTCTAATAAAATACTCAAAGAAACAGGAATCAGTCCTGACACAAGAGTAAAAGATTTAACAGAAGATGAAATATCAAAATTGAGAACTGAAATAGATAAAAGACCTGTTGAAGGTGACTTAAGAAGAGAAATAGCGTTAAATATCAAGAGATTGAAAGAAATTAACTGCTATAGAGGATTAAGACATAAAAGAGGGTTGCCTGTCAGAGGACAAAACACTAAAAACAATGCAAGAACTAGAAAAGGTCCTAAGAGAATTTCTGGAAAAAAATCTAAAAAATAAAAGGAGGGACTTAAGTGGCAGCTAAAAAACAACAAAAAACAACCAGAGTAAGAAAAAGAGAACGTAAAAACATTGAAAAAGGCCAGGCACATATTAAGTCTACCTTTAACAATACACTTGTAACATTGACTGACCTTCAGGGAAATGCCATATCATGGGCAAGCTCAGGACAATTGGGTTTCAAGGGTTCAAGAAAATCTACTCCATTTGCGGCTTCCATGGTAGCAGAAGAAGCAGCAAAAAGAGCTATGGAACATGGCTTAAAAACAGTAGAAGTATATGTTAAAGGACCGGGATCAGGTAGAGAAGCTGCAATCAGATCTTTACAGGCTGCCGGACTTGAAGTAAATTTAATAAAAGACGTTACTCCGATACCACACAATGGTTGCAGACCGCCAAAACGTAGAAGAGTATAATAGAAACGAGGTGAAAAGATGGCAAGATATACTGGACCTGTATGTAGAATATGCAGAAGAGAAGGCTTAAAATTATATTTGAAGGGTGACAGATGTTACACTGACAAATGTTCAATCGGAAGAAGAAACTATGCTCCGGGACAACACGGACAAAACAATAAAAAGCTTTCTAACTATGGTACTCAGTTAAGAGAAAAACAAAAAGTAAGAAAATATTATGGAGTTTTAGAAGGCCAATTTGCAGAATACTTTAATATTGCAGAAAAAATGAGCGGAAAAACAGGCGATAATTTATTGAAGCTGTTAGAGTTAAGGTTTGACAATGTAGTATACAGATTAGGCTTTGCTAATTCAAGAGCAGAAGCAAGACAATTAGTAGTACACGGTCATTTTACAATCAACGGTAAAAAGGCTGATGTTCCATCTATGATTCTTAATGTAGGTGATGTTCTTCAAATTAAAGAAAAAAGCCAAAGCTCGGCAAAATTTAAGGGATTGATTGAAAATCACAAAAAAACTGCACCACAATGGTTACAGGTAGACCCGGATAATTTTACAGGAAGAATAATTGCTGAACCGGTTAAGGAAGATATAGAAATACCAATAGAAGAACATCTAATTGTCGAGTTGTACTCTAAATAATTAAGAATTATTACCCTCGGCAAAAAAAATCAACTAAGGAGGGTTTGGGATGATAGAAATTGAAAAACCTAATATTACGTTAATTGAAAAAAATGATGAAAATACTTATGGGAAAATAGTAGTTGAACCACTTGAAAGAGGTTATGGAACGACACTTGGAAATTCACTAAGAAGAATACTTCTTTCATCGTTACCAGGAGCAGCTGCTACATCAATAAATATTCAGGGAGTATTGCATGAATTTTCTACAATACCCGGAGTTAGAGAAGATGTAACAGAAATAATTCTTAA
>DAIUCB010000251.1:0-4268 GCA_036846385.1 Bacillota bacterium
TTTTCAACTATAATATCTGTATGTGCTCCCAAAAACATCAGTGAAATTATTGTAAACTCGCCATCAACAGATTTTGAAATTTTTATGTCTTCCGGTCTTGCCAAATAGCATTTATCATTTTCTTCGATATAATTAGCACTACCTATAAATGAAGCTACATATTTATTTGCAGGACTTAAATATATTTCTTTTGGCGTTCCTACTTGGGATATGCAGCCCTTATCCATAACAACAATCCTATCACTCATCGATAGAGCTTCTACTTGATCATGGGTAACAAAAATCATGGTTATATTGTACTTTCTTTGAAGTTCTTTAATTTCATATCTCATTTGAGCTCTTAAATTTGCATCAAGGTTGGAAAGAGGTTCATCTAATAGCAAAACTTTCGGATTTGTGGCAAGCCCACGAGCTAAAGCAACTCTTTGTTGTTGACCTCCGCTTAATTTGCTTATATTGTAATAGGCATAATCCTCTAAGTCGACCATTTTCAAATAATCTTGTGCATGTCTTCTAGCCTCTTTTTTTGATAATTTTCTAAAATATCTCAAACCATATGCTACGTTATCCAATACGTTGTAATGTGAAAAAAGTGCATAATTTTGAAATACCGTTGAAACTTTTCTTTTTTCAGGATGTAATCGTTCAATATGCTCTCCGTCCAATATGATTTCTCCGGAATTTACCGTTAAAAATCCGCCAATCAAATTTAAAAGAGTTGTTTTTCCGCAGCCCGAAGGCCCTAAAAGTGTTATAAACTCACCTTTTTCAATATTTAAGCTGATTTGTCTGACACCATTTTTTTCATCAAACATTTTTGTTACATTTTTTATCTCTAAAAACATTTATTTTTCCCTCAACCTTTTTAGAATATTTGTCATTAGTACATTGACTAATCCGGTAATTAATATAATCAATACCGCTAATATTGAACCGACAGCATTACCCCCACCTTTGATTTGCCTAAACATTTCTGTACTGGCTAACAGTTTACCTGGGCTTACTAAAAACATAACCGAACCAAAGGCAGTCATGCTTGATGTAAAAATCTGTGCAAAACTTGTTGTGAAAATCGGAATTGACATAGGAATAATAACAGTCTTTAATAACTGAAATTTATTTGCCCCTAAATCTTTACCTGCAGATTCAAGCTTTGCGTCTATGTTAGGGTATATGGAATTAGCATTCTTGTTTGCAACTGAAATCTGACGAAATGCTAAATTTAATATTACAATTGCTGCAGTTCCAGTTAAAAAAATCGGTTTATCATTAAAAGCTACCAAATACCCTAAACCAAAAAAGGTTCCGGGGATAATATATGGTAATGATGCTATGAATTCATAAATTTTCAAATTCTTTCTTTTTAATCTATATATATAATAGCTTAAGGTCGTACCAATTATTACAGCTAGTACACTTGCAATTAGCGAATATGATATACTCCTTAGAAACGCCCTTATTGACACCGGTTCAAGCTTTGCAAAATTGTCTAATGTGAATCTTAGCGTACCGGTGGCATTATTGGTAACAGTAGATAAAACTATCGTACCGTATTTCAATAAATTAAATATCATAAATAAAACTAAAAAAGTATCTAATATTATTTTTATACCCTTAGGAAGTTTTAACGCTATTGTTGAATTGGATGTTCCTTTATCACCGGAATTAGAATTTCCAACTCTTTTCATCATTTGCGCATAAAAAACGAATGCTAAAACACTGGGCAGAACCATAACAGTACTCATAGCCGAACCTCTATTAAGGTCACCTGTAGAAAGAACTGCATTGTAAGCTTCTGTAGCTAAAGTCTGAAACCTGCCGCCGATTATAACCGGTGTTCCAAAATCTGCAAAGTTCATTGTAAAAAGAATGAACAAAACGGAAAGAATCCCCGGCATCGTATTAGGTATAATTATATTTTTTAATGTTTGTATTGGTGTGGCACCCAGGTCTAAAGAAGCAACAACTGCCTTTTCGTCTATGGAATCAAAACTATTAGATAATATAAGCATAGCAAAAGACAATGAACTAAGTACTTGGATGAGTAAAATTCCTTGCCAACCATAAATATTCCAATTTAAGTTAAATAAATCATAGGTTATAAATCCACGCCTTCCAAATAATAAAATCATTGCAATAGATGTTACAAAGGGAGGAGATATAATTGTTACAAGCAAGACTTTTTTCATAGCTTCTCTAAGTCGTTGACTAGATACGTACATACCTAATGACAAAATATATGCAAATAAAGTGCCTATAATTGACGATGATAAAGCTAACAATAAACTTTGAACAGTGATATCAAACATATCTTCATTGAATAATTCTCGATAATATTGAAGTGTAGCACCTCCCTCTCCTTCAGTACTTTTTAATAAAACAGATATGACGGGGAAGGCTACAAAGATTAAAATTGAAATTACTAAAATTATTATAAAAATATTTTCAGAAAACCAGGATAAAATTCCATACTCATTTTTATTTTTTCTTTTATTTAAATTTGTTTTATATGTTTTTTCCAAAATATTTTTCCTTTCTAGATAAAATTGCTATAAAACAAAGAATATTAAGATACCTATAAATATTTCTATCTATAGGTATCTTTTTACTTCATATTATTTTTTTGCAGGAGCTTTAGTTCCCGCTATTTCAGCGAACTTAGCTAATACCTTATCACGATTCTCGCTCATTTTTGCTACATCCATAGGAACAAAGCTGTCCTTAGTAGCATCCTTCATAATTTCAGGCATACTAACATCATTTCTGGCCATAATCCTCACTTCACCCTTTTGCAAAGCATCTCCGCCTTCTTTAGATGTAAAATAGTCAGCAAATACCTTTGCAGCTTCTATGTTTTTAGAGTTTTGGAAGATTGCAACCGGTGAAGGAATCCATGGGAATATATCTTCAGGAATAATGATAGATACAGGGGATTCATTTTGCATTGCATAATATTCACCGGTAACCGGTACGAATCCTATTGCAAATTCACCTGCTGCTACTTTTTTTGAAGGCTCTCCGCCCCCTTCAGTATAGTAAGCGACATTCTCATTCAATCTTGCTAAATAGTCATACGTTTTTTCTTCTCCCCAATTTTGATACATAGTTTCTAACATAGAATATGCAGTTCCGGAAATAGCAGGGTTTGCGAAAATTATTTCCCCTTTATAAATTGGGTTAGTCAAATCTTCCCATGACTTTGGAGCAGGTAAGTTTAATTTTTTCAATACATCGTTATTAACAATAATTCCTGCTGTTTGAAACGATACAGCTGTCCAATATCCATCTTTGTCTTTATACGCTTCATCAATATCTTTAGCTCCTTCAGGAGAATATTGATATAAATAGCCTTTATCCTTTGCTGCAATATAGGCGTCAGCTCCACCTCCGAGCCATACATCAACGTCAGATTTTCCTTCTTCCGCATTCAACTTAGCTAATGCTGCTCCTGTAGACAATGGAGTAAACTCTACCTTTATTCCGGTTTTTTTGGTAAATTCTTCGAATGAATTTTCAATCTTTCCATAGGAAACAAACGCCTTTAGCGTAACTCCTTCAAATTTCTTTTCATCAGTTTCTTCTTTTTTAGCACTATCAGCTGTTTGTGTATTTTGCTCTGTTTTTGCTGGTTCTTGAGGTGTTGAACTGTTTTTTGGACCACATGCCACAAGAGTAAGCATCATAACTAGTGATAGTATTAAAGCAATATTCTTTTTCATGATTTTATTTCTCCTTTTTATTTTATAGCTTTATCCAAATTTTGATTAAGCTTACTTACATTACAAATTAAATTTAATAGCAAATTTTTTAAATTAAAACTCAAATTTTTTATATCCGCTTAGAATAACAGGCTCACATCTTACTGTTTTTAATGCCTTTACTAAATCCTCTACCGTTTTACACTCCATCGGAACATTTGTTGCATATCTCCCTAATGATATTAAATTATGACAATCGCTGGCGCCTATCGGTTGAAGTGCCAATTTCATACAATACTCCATAGCCTTTAGATTTGCTTCATTGGATGTGCTGCCATTTAAAACTTCAATTCCGGTTAATCCTTTTATTGTAAGTAAATTTTCCTCCAAGCCTCTACTATTGCTCCTAAAAGGATGTGCAGCAATACAAACACCTCCTCTGTTATTTACCCAATCAATAAATTCTTGCGCCGGTAAATGTGCTTTAGGTAGTTCGTTAATCCCAAATGCAACTATATCACCCTCAAGAGAGAGATATTCTACTCCAACAAAAATTGGATATTCCTCGAT
>DAIUCB010000252.1:0-4239 GCA_036846385.1 Bacillota bacterium
TTATCCCATTGCTCACTATACATATATTCTCTTCCCAGATAATGATAATTTCGCGGATCATTGGGAAACTCACTTACTGCTATTTCAAGGAGCGGTAGGTTAAGACTTCTGTCCTTTGAACGATCGGGGTAATGATTGTAAACAAGTCCCTCAATAAAAACCTGATTTTCAACTCCCTGACCGGTATATTCTAAAACCTCATGAGTAGGATATATCCAATGAAAATTGTGACGGCTGTGTATTCTTTGATGAGTATATTGAACGGCAGGGGTACCGTCATCGTTAAAGCTCCAATTATACAGATATAAACCTCTGGTAGTATTCTTCTGCCAAGCATTTTCCAGCTTTTCTCTCCAGCCTGTCTCGATTACGTCATCTAAATCTGAGGAAACACAAATATCAACATCCTCAGGAATAAGCTCCAGACAGTAGTTTCTGCTGTAATCAAATCTAAAGGGCTTTATATCATAGCTGTATACTATCGCTCCTCGCTGCCTTAGCTTTTCAATCGTTGAATCGGTAGAACCTGTATCAACAACGATTACCAAATCCGCCTCGCAGACATGATCCATCCATCTGTCGACAAATTGCTCTTCATTTTTACAAATTGCATAAGCACATACCTTATATTTAAATTTCATAATAGCCTCCAATAGTAATATATAAATAAATCTCATCAGTCAATTAACCGGAATAACAGAGATCATACTATTTTATGTATCGGCTTATATAAGGTTCTGGTAAATATTCAAATGTGAGCATAAGTCATCATTTGTCATAAAAAGAATAATACAGTGTTTTTTTGCAACATATAAAGCATATGAAAGGATAATATTATAAATCTCTGATAAAAATGCATGGTTCTATGAAATACTATATATATCTTAATTTCAACGGAAGGAGAAATATAATATAATTTAAGGTATTATATAAGTGAATTATGGAATTAGTGAAGGTTTTTCTGACTGCACTTGGATCGGCAGTAGTATTGTTTTTTTTGACTAAGATAATGGGAAACAGAGAAATGTCTCAGCTAAGTATGTTTGATTTTATTACTGCAATAACAATCGGCTCAATTGCCGCAGAGATGGCAACGGAATTAGAAGAATTTGAAAAGCCTCTGGTTGCAATGACTGTATATGCGTTATTGTCAATTTTAATATCATATATAAATTGCAAATCAATAAAAGCCAGAAGATTTTTATCGGGTAAAGCTCTTATACTTTTTGAGGATGGGGAAATATATGAAAAAAACTTGCGAAAAGCCCGACTTGATGTTAATGAATTTTTAACTCAATGCAGAATTCAAGGGTACTTCAATATTGATAATTTAGAAATTGCAATATTAGAGCAAAACGGAAAAATAAGCTTTCTGCCAAAATCAACACAAAGGCCGATTACAGCCGAAGATTTAAATCTAAATCCGCCTCCGACTGAAGATAAGCCTATAATCAATGTAATATTAGACGGAGAAATCATGTATGAAAATTTAAAAATTACGAAGAACAGTGAGAAATGGCTTAAGCAGCAGCTCTTGAATCAAGGTATTACAGATTTGTCAAAGATTTTTCTGGCCACCTGCAACAGTAAAAATAATCTAAGAGTTTATTTAAAAAATAATAAAAAGATTACGCATGATTTATTCCAATAAACAGATATAACTTGCTGTTGTTTTGATTATCATCTGAATTAAATGGTTAAATCTATATACAAATTAAGATGGATATTTACTTTATAAAAATAATTTGTTACAATGAAGCTTGCCAGTCAAATCAATAAAGTGAGGGAAAAAATGAAAAAGGATTTTAAATTTTACCTGAGGCTGTTTTTTTCTACATTTACATTAAGCGCTTTTACTATTGGCGGCGGCTACGTTATAGTTCCCCTTATGCGCAAAAAATTTGTAGAAGAATTAAAATGGATTGAGGAAGAGGAAATGATTAATTTAGTTGCCATTTCTCAATCAGCTCCGGGACCGATTGCGGTAAATGCTTCAATAATGGTAGGCTACAGATTAGCCGGCATATTGGGGTCCTTCGTATCAATAATAGGCACTGTGCTGCCTCCGTTGATTATTATTACGGTTATCTCTAAATTTTATGTTGCATTTAAGCAAAATTCAATTGTAAATGCGTTATTGCTGGGAATGAGAGCAGGTGTTGCAGCTGTAATAATAGATGTGATTATAAAAATGGCGAAGGACATAATTAAAGAGAAAAATACAGTATCGATAATAATTATGATATTATCCTTTATTGCAGCAGTATTATTTAATGTAAATGCAGCAGTTATAATTATTATCAGCGGATTTTTCGGTGCAGTATACTATAACTTAATAATAAACAAATATAAAAAGGAGACTAAATAGCATGATATACATAAAAATATTTTGGAGTTTTTTTCAAATAGGGCTGTTTAGTATAGGCGGCGGATACGCGGCACTTCCCCTATCAGCGGATTTTTCGGTGCAGTATACTATAACTTAATAATAAACAAATATAAAAAGGAGACTAAATAGCATGATATACATAAAAATATTTTGGAGTTTTTTTCAAATAGGGCTGTTTAGTATAGGCGGCGGATACGCGGCACTTCCCCTTATAGAAAATCAGGTTATAGAGGTGCATAAATGGCTCAGCTTATCGGAATTTGCAGATTTGATAACTATATCACAGATGACGCCGGGACCAATAGCGCTTAATGCCGCAACCTTCGTAGGAACCGGAGTAGCAGGCATTTCGGGAGCGATAGTGGCAACATTGGGCTGCATTGCCCCATCCTGTATAATAGTATTAATATTAGCATACTTGTATTATAAATATAAAAATTTATCAACAATACAGGGAGTTTTAAAGGGCTTAAGACCGGCTGTTGTTTCATTG
This sequence comes from Bacillota bacterium, assembly GCA_036846385.1. Taxonomy (GTDB): domain Bacteria; phylum Bacillota; class Clostridia; order Tissierellales; family Sedimentibacteraceae; genus Sedimentibacter. The sequence continues at coordinate 2,883 of DAIUCB010000252.1, forward strand.
ATTGCATCGGCAGGGATATCGATACTGTCTTTGGCACTGATAAAATCCGAAGTAGGAATTCAAAGCATTAAGCTCAGTGACATAAATCTGATATCGGCAATATTGGTTGCGGCAGGTGTTTTTGCTTTAAAAAAATACAAAGCAAATCCTATACATGTAATGCTTGTATCGGGAATAATCGGCATTGTAATATATTCAATAATATAAATAATTTAGGGAACTGCGAAAAGCGTCCCCTAAATTATATTTTTTTTGTTCTGCTATTTAATTATATTAACTATAAACCGATATAAAATTGCCGCTGTTTCGGCACGTGTTGCAGTTCCCTTCGGGTCAAGCATATTATTCAGCTTTCCGTTTATCAGACTGTTATCTGACATCCAGCTTATAGAAGCAACTGCCCAGTCAGATATGTCCTTATCATCAGCAAATTTTTTGATATTTGAAGGAGCCTCCGTATTATATCCCATCAGCTTAGTATAGCGGAATATAACAGCTGCCAGCTGTTCACGGGTCAGGTCATCATTTGGTCCAAAAATCCCGTTGCCGTAGCCGCTTACCAATCCGTTATTTGATGCCCAAATCACAGCTTTTTCATACCATGAACCGGGTTGTATATCCGCAAATGATGTTCCTTCTGCCTCTGGAGAACCGGCAAGGCGGTAAAGTACAGTAACAATCATTGCTCTTGTAACATTATTATACGGAGCAAATTCATCATCCGATATACCTTTAAACAAGCCCTTTGCAACAACATAATTTACACTGTCGTAGAACCAGTCATTTACGCTAACATCCTTAAATACCGGTATTTGAGGTATTGTAGGAACCTGTTGCTCCGACTTTGGATTTGGCTTATGGTTGCTTCCTCCTGAATTTATGGTGTAGTCGGCTTTCATTACATTGCTTGATGCAAAACCGCTTTTCATCCCAATAGCTTTAAGTGTAGCAGAAGCAGATATTACTATAGATCCGGAGTATTTCATACTTGCTGCAGTCGGTGTAGTCCCATCCAGAGTATAATATATATCAGCATTCTCAGTAGTTGTACTCAAGGTAACAGCTTGTGGAATTGAATATATTCCGCCGCCGGGTGAAGCAACAATCATTGATACCATCCGGGGTGCTTCAGAGCCGATATTGTATTGAGCGGAAAATACTGTACTGTCATTCATTCCTACCTTAGATGCAAAAGCTTGTAAAATACATGATTCACTTATCGTAATAGGTGATTTGTATTTATTTGATGAGTTTGTAGGTGCAGTGCCGTTTGTTGTATAATAAATATCCGCACCGCTTGTGCCTGTGCTCAGACTTACAGTCTGACTGTCGGCATAACTGCCGCCGCTGATATTTG
>DAIUCB010000253.1:0-4077 GCA_036846385.1 Bacillota bacterium
TGAACCACCATTTGAGAGCCAAACTGCACCGGCCCCGGTTACAGTCCACTGTGTAGACATAAATCTTTGTCCTCCCATTTCCAATGGCAGTCTATATTGTCTTTCTGCACTGCAAAAATGACTGGATGTTGCACAAATTACATTAGCGGCAAATCCGCCGTCTATAAGTAACGCTCCGAGCCCCATAGATAATGCCATTGAAGAGCACGCGCCGTAAATGCCGATATAAGGCATTTCTAGGGTTCTCGCAGCAAATGATGAAGAGATTATTTGGTTCAGTAAATCCCCTGAAATTAACAAATCAATTTCATTCTTATTAATTTTACTTTTTTTCATTAAATTCTCTATAGCAGTCAGTTGAAATTTCTTTTCACTTTTCTCAAATGAATCCTCCCCCCATAAATCATCCTGAACTATCATATCAAAACTATCCTTGAGAGGACCTTCGCCCTCTTTAGAACCTACTATTGTATAGGTGTCCCTGATAAACACATTATCTTTAATTTTAAATGTTTGTTTTCCAATCTTTTTCAAGTTAGTATATTCCTTTCTTTTCATATGATAAAAGAATAATTTTTTGTATTTGAATCAATCATATTAAAATATTAAGCTTAAAATACCTACTAAAAATGATGACAAATATCCATAAAGCAGCACCGGACCGGCAAGCTTAAAAATATTAGCAGCAGTACCTAATATTAAACCCTCCTTTTTAAACTCCAATGCCGGTGATACAACTGAGTTTGCAAAGCCTGTTATAGGTACTATAGTACCTGCTCCTCCTATTTTTCCCAGATTATCATAAACGCCTATACCAGTTAACAGGGCACTTAGTCCTATTAAAGTAATAGATGTTATTACTGCTGAATCATCCTTAGGTATACTAAACAATGATATATATATATTCTTTATTATTTCTCCGATAGTACATATTGCTCCTCCGAAAATAAATGCCATAATGCAATTTTTAAAGCATTTATTTTTAGGGGTATAATCATCAACAACCTTTTTATATGTTTCTTTATTGTATTTCATATTTCCTCCATCACAGCAAAACAGCACTTTCTGGTATTTTTTTTAAGGATTTGTTAATACTGTTGCCATAAACGATAGCAGATATACTAATTAATAATATTAATACTAAAAAAAATATCTTCTTCTTCATAATTATCACCTCAAAAGTATTATTTACAAAAAAAAAATTTGAATACAATAAAAAAAGCACTTATTGTGCCTTTTTTATAAAAAAGTATTAAAAATTACTATTAATTTCATTTTTTGAGTTAATTTTTTTTCTCATTATTACTTTCGTGCCAACATCCTTTTCAGACAATACTACGAGCTCATCCATAAAGGTTTCCATCACGGCAAATCCCATTCCGGATCTTTCAAGCTCAGGCTTTGTTGTATACAAAGGCTCCTTAGCCTTGTCCACATTGATGATACCACAACCAAAGTCTTCTATAATTATTTCTACCATGTTGCTTTTAATTCTGCATTGTATTTCTATTTCTCCTACAGTATTTTCATAGCCATGTATAATTGCATTTGTTACTGCTTCTGATACGGCAGTTTTAATATCCGATATTTCCTCAATAGTTGGATTCAAACTTGAACAGAATGCTGCAACTGCTGCTCTGGCAAAAGATTCATTAGCTGAAAGGCTTGGTATTTTAATATATACATAATTGTTATGCATTTTTTCCCCCTATTTAATATTTATAATTTTTCCTATGCCGCTCATATCGAGTATTTTTCTTACCTTTTTATTAGCATTAATAATTTCAATTATTCCGTTTCTTTTTCTTATAATTTTATAACGTCCGATTACAAATCCAATGCCGGAGCTGTCAATAAAATCAAGTTTTTGAAAATCTATAATTATTTTATTAATATTTTCATCCTTAATCTTTTCATCAATTTTATTTCTGTTTTCATCTGCTCCATGGTGATCTAGGTCACCTATAAGCTTAATTGTTAAGGCTTGACCCGATTCAATAAATTCTATATTCAATTTGTCTCACAATCCTTTCTCTGTAGTATACAAGCTATTATACTACTTTAGATAATACATTTCCCTGACATATAATGAAATGTTTTGTCGATTAATGAACTATCCTGTTGAAAAAGAAAAAGCTAACTTAGTTTTTCCAGATACGGAAGCATAATGAGAAATTCAGAGCCTTTTCCGACAGTACTTTTGACCTTTATTTTTCCTTTATGTCCCAATACTATTATTTTTGCAATTGACAAGCCAAGTCCATGTCCGCCTATTTCCTTACCTCTTGATTGCTCAGCTCTATAAAGTCTGTCAAATATTTTATTTAAATCCTTTTTGTTAATCCCTATTCCTGTATCAGCTATACTTATTACATAAAAATCTCCTTCAATATAGCTTGTTATTATAATATATCCGCCTTGAGGTGTAAATTTAATTGCATTTTCAAGAAATATCCTGACTGCTTGTTTTATCCTGTTTTTATCTGCGTATAGTAAAACATCATCATAAAACTTATATACAAAATTATGTTTCGAATCTATTATACCGGTTTCTTTTTCTATTTCAAATAAAATTTCACATGCTTTAAAATCCTCTTTTGTAAATATAAGTGTTTGCTTATCGCTTCTTGCAATAAATAACAGCTTCTCTATAAGATCCTGCATATTATCAGTTTCATTTTTTATTGCGCTTATAGATTCCTCCAAAATTTCCTTGTCATTTTTTCCCCATCGATCCAACATATTTACATAGCCTTTAATAACTGCTATCGGTGTTCTAAGTTCATGAGAAGCATCAGAAACGAATTGTTGCTGTGATTTATATCCCTCTTCTATTCTGTCCATCATCTCATTAAACATTTGAGATAATTCCTTCAGCTCATCCTGAGTGCCTTTTACATCAAGGCGTGTATTAATGTTGTTCACAGTTATGGTCTTGGTTATTTCAGTCATATTTTTAATTGGTCCGATAAGTCTGTAGCTTGTTCCTGATACAATCGGAACAAATATTAATAATCCTATGGCACCTGATATTAATGTCAACAGGCTAAGATGCTTTGTTTCCGACAAAATATCAGCTGCAGAATAATTTATATTTACATAATATTCTAAATTATTAGCGAGAAAAGTTGAAGAATATACATATTCCTCTCGATATAATAAATTTTCCAAAACTACAATTATATTATTTGAATATCTTTTATCTTTATCTGACGAATAAATGATATCTAGATTTTCATCATATATATATATGCTTTTTACAGTATCATTATCTACCATAGTTTTTATTTCTTTATATTCAGGAAATAGCCTTTGAATTTTTATTAAATCTTCATCCATTACCTCTTTTTTAAATTTATTTATTCCATAAACAAAGTATCCTACTGACGTTGTTAATGCAACTATCAATATTACTATAATATATAAGAAAATGTAGGATGCAGAAATTTTAAAGGCAATAGAAAATTTAAGTCTTTTTAATAGCTTTACCGATATACCTATAAGTAATTTTATCGGAAAAAGTATAATAGACAAAAGTGATTTTATAATGAATTTTATAAATCCAATTAAATTATTTTTTTTCATATATATCCTTTTATTAGATTTTAAGTATTCAATATTATTTTCAAAGGACAGCTTCAATAAGGGAGATATCAGCCTCTAATAATATACCCCACACCCCTCACTGTCTCAATAAGATTAATATTGTATTTTTGATCTATTTTACTTCTTAAATATCTTATATACACATCTATAATATTTGTATCACCGAAATAATCATATCCCCATACCTTGTCAAGAATTTTCTCTCTGGTTAATACTATATTTCTATTTATTATCATAAATTCTAACAGCTCAAATTCCTTTTTTGTCAGCTCAATATTTTCATTATCATATTCAACTCTGTAGTTATTGCTGAATAATTTTAATTTTCCTATTTCATATATTATCGATTCATCCTTACTCTTTGACACAAATTTTCTTTTTAGCAAAACTCTGATTCTTGCCAGCAGCTCCTCTACGGCAAATGGCTTTGTCATATAATCATCCGCACCGATATCAAGTCCCGTAACCTTG
>DAIUCB010000254.1:0-4071 GCA_036846385.1 Bacillota bacterium
TGTTTTTATAAATAAAAAAAGTTTCACTAATAATTAAAAACATTAAATGGATTTTGCAAATAATTGCATGCTCTTTTTTGCAATTAACGTAGCTATGCATTATTTTGCACAACCTAATCCTTTATTCCGTATTTATCCATTTTATAATATAAATTTCTTATTGAAATCCCCAGCTTCTCGGCTGTTTTAGTTTTATTTTTATTCAGCTTAATATATGCGTTTCTGATATATTCGGATTCTGTCTTTTCAACAATGCTGCTAAGCTCATATAATTCTTCTGCATCCTCTTCTGCTGGTTTGTCAGTAATCACCTTCATGAAGGAATGCAAATCAGGCAAATGATGTTTTTGAATAATTTGTTCGTTAAAATTCATATTAATAATACATCTTCCAATTACATTTTCCAGCTCTCTGACATTGCCCGGCCAATTATATTCAATTAAAGCTTTTACTGCATCATCTGATATGCTGCCGATATTTCTGCCGTATTCATTGTTTATTTTTACTATGAACCTTTTAATCAATAACGGTATATCTTCCTTTCTCTCTCTTAAGGGAGGAATTAATATAGGCAAAATATTTATTCTGTAAAATAAATCCTCTCTGAATTTGCCATTCTTTACAGCTGCATTTAAATCTGCATTCGTAGCAACAATTATCCTGACATCTATTGATATTGAGTGAGTTCCTCCCACTCTCATTATCTCTTTTTCTTGCAGTACTCGTAACAGCTTTGCCTGAGTACTCATACTTATTTCAGATATTTCATCAAGAAAAATCGTTCCCTCATTGGCCACTTCGAAAAGACCTTTTTTACCGCCTTTTTTGGCGCCTGTAAAAGCACCGTCTTCATAGCCGAACAATTCACTTTCTAGCAAAGTGTCTGACAATGCAGCACAGTTAACTCTTATAAATTCTTTATTTTTTCTTGAGCTCTGAGCATGAATTGAATTTGCAAAAAGCTCTTTGCCTGTCCCGCTTTCACCTCTTAACAATACAGTGGCAGGAACCTTTGAGGCTTTTAATACCTGCATTTTTACTTCATTTATTTTTTCTGATTCTCCGATAATATCATCAGGCTTATATTTGTAGGTGAGCTCTCTGATTTTCTTTTCAGCCTCAATCAGCTTATCGGTTAAATCCTTAATTCCCGTTACATCGTGTAAAACGGCTACACTTCCTTTTAAAACATTGTCAACTATAATAGGAGCAGCCTGTGCCACAACTGTTTTACCGCTTGGCTTTATCTTGAGCTTAGTATTGGCAACCGGCTTTTTTGTAGTAAGCACTTGTAGGTGCAGACTTTCACCTTCCTCTATATCAAATAAAGCATCTTTTCCTATAACATCCTCCGGTTTGATTCCTGTGATATTTGTATATGCAGGATTAACCATTATATGTTCTCCATGCTCATTTACAACACTTATTGCATCCTGTGTTGCAAGAAAAATAGCCTGAAGCATCCCTTGATACTCTTTTAATCTGTTCATAAATACCTCTTTTGTGGTTCTTGATTTTATATACTCTATTCAGCAGTGGTACTGTCAGATTCAATTAGCTCAACATCAATAATATCCTTACTAAATTTAATGCTGTCTGGGTTCTTTCCTGTAAGACCTTCTATTTTGACATGATTCACTCCGGGTATTGCTCCTTCCAGGTTAACAGTCAACTTCAAATCATCCTTAATAAATTGATTAATTATACTTTCTGCTCCGCTGATAGTAGCAGTTATAATTTCATCCTTATTGACTAATTTTACATCATAGCCTTCTTTAATATTTGTAAATTCTATATTATCTGAAATATAGCTTATTTCTTTTTGGATTATTTTTTCCACAACTGCATTGACTACAGGTAATGTATTTAAATCCAATAATATAATATCTCTGTCATCTAATATTTCTTTAGAAGATAATATATTGTGATATGCGCCTGTTATATCCAGTTCGGCAATATGAAGCTCCTTTATTGAATCAAGAATATCTTTTTTTGCAGCGATTTTTACTTTTTCCGGTTTAACTGTAAAGTTAACAAGCTTATAGCCCTCTAATGGCTCACCTATTATTTTTGGCGTTATAGGAACATACTTGGTCGGAAAAATCGGAACCGTTACCTTTACATTATCAGTGGGCACAGTCATTAATATTTCTGTATCGGTTCCACTATATATTCTTACAGGTACCGTTTTTACAACTGTATCCTTTGCTCCGTCTACATTAATAGTTGCAACAGCAGTCTTGGCTGAATCCACCACACTCCTTGGTCCGGTTATTTTTACAGATGTAGGATTCGATACTCCCTCTCCTCTATAGTATTCCTTCGCTTGATTACCTGCATATTGGACTGTAACATCCATAACTCGTGATATAACACTTTCTACTATACATGGTATTTGTGCAGGGAAGGGTTCTTGAATCTCTATACCATTTGGTCCTATTATATCGACCTTGGCATATTTAGTACCCTCTCCAAAGCCCAGAACATCTATATATGCAGAAAAATCACTTTTGCTGATTTTTTGAAGCTGATCCGAATATCCTTTAACCTTAACAGATACTGTTAAATTATCCTTGTCAGTATTCATCAATACTAAATTTGAATTTTCTATAGCTTGCAAATTTTTGATTTTTACAGGAATATTAGTAATATTTGTTTCATATAAGGGATTAGTTTGAATCATAACAATTACCCATAAAATCACCGAGCAAATCAAGCAAGCAATCTGAATAAACAATTTATCATTTTTTATCTTCATTTCTATATCTCCACTTATCAAATATATTTGATTTCTCGCTTTCTGTATAGATATTAGATAAAAGTTGTTCCAGCTCCTCTATTTGAATGTTTCTATACAGCCTGCCTTCAACAGCATATGATATGTATCCTGTTTCTTCCGAGACAATAAGTGCCACAGAATCAGATTTTTCGGTCATACCGATAGCAGCTCTGTGTCTTGTTCCGATGTCCTTGCTGAGTAAATTATTGTCCGTTAATGGCAAAAAGCAACCCGCCGCCCTAATTGCATAATTTTGTATAATAACTGCTCCATCGTGAAGCGGAGTGTTCGGTATAAATATATTTATCAGTAAACCGCTTGATATTGCAGCATTTAATATTGTGCCGCTGTCTACAATATCATTAAGTCCTATTTTTTGCTCAAAGATTATCAATGCTCCTATTTTTTGCCTTGCCAGAGATGATGTAGCTAAAACTATTTCCTTAATAACCGACTCGGAGGTGGCCTGATTTTTATCTAAATTAGTGAAAGAAAACATTGATGTTCTGCCAAGATATTCAAGTGCTCTTCTGATTTCAGGTTGAAACACTACTACCAATGCTATGACACCAACTTGAAAAGTATGATCTAATATATATTTAACCATATATAAATGGAATATTTGAGATATAGGAATTAAAACTATCAAAAGTCCGATGCCCTTTACCAGTTGTTTTGCTCTCATATCCCTAATCAGCATATAACCGTGGTATAAAACATAATATACTAAAGCTATATCTATAACGCTGTTTAAGCCTATGTTAGTAAAAATTAATTTTATTTGCTCCATAAGACCACTTCCCAAATTAAATTTAGTCTACATCCATTTGAACCATCGTATCATTATATGATCTATTCATTCGTTCTTTTGATTTTTTGTCAAGTTCATTGCTTTCTATATATTCCATGATAGGATATACAATATGCTCTGTTCTTCCATTTGAATCAATTCCTTTATAAACCCATAAAGGTATATATTCAATTTTTTTTATTGAAACCTCGCCGGTTTCTCCTTTTTTTTCTATATCTATATTAATTATTATACCGTCCTCAGTATATTGAGGTTGTGAAATTCCATAAGGAGTAAGGGTTTCGACTCTTTGATTTGATATGAAATTTCCCATTGAATATATAATAAATTTATCTTTACCATCATATTTTAGTTTTTTTGACGGCTGAATAACATGAGGATGACTTCCTAATATTATATCGACACCCTCTTTAAAAAGTTTATCTGCTAGCTTTTCCTGATTAACTGATTGAATTCTTGCATATTCATTTCCCCAATGAAG
>DAIUCB010000255.1:0-4069 GCA_036846385.1 Bacillota bacterium
GAAGGGAGGTAGCTAGAAATGGAAGCTAAAGCAGTTGCTAAATATATAAGAGTATCACCTAGGAAAATGAGATTCGTATGTGATATGGTAAGAGGTAAAAATGTTGATGAAGCATTGACAATACTGAAATTTTACCCGAATAAGGGAGCTAAAATTTTAGAAAAGGTAGTTAAATCAGCTACGGCTAATGCAGAAAACAACTTTGATTTAGATAGAGATAAATTATATGTTTCTGAGGTTTATGCTAATCAAGGACCTACTCTCAAAAGGTGGAGACCTAGAGCAAAGGGCTCAGCGTATAAAATATTAAAAAGAAGCAGCCACGTTGGTGCGGTAGTAAAAGAAAGAGAATAGCAAAGGAGGTTAAAAATGGGTCAGAAAGTAAATCCTCATGGACTGAGAGTCGGTATCATAAAAGATTGGGACTCAAAATGGTATGCTGATAAGAAAAATTTTAGTATAAATTTAACGGAAGACTATAAAATCCGTGAATATATAACAAAAAGCCTGTTTCAAGCCGGCATAGCAAAGGTTGAAATTGAAAGATTCGCCAGTAGAGTAAAGGTTAGCGTATTTACGGCAAAGCCCGGTATGATAATCGGAAAAGGCGGTACCGGCGTTGAACTGCTTAAAGACAGCATAGAAAAAATTACAGGTAAAACATGTATAGTAAATGTAGAGGAAATAAAGATTCCTGAATTAAATGCTCAATTAGTTGCAGAAAATATTGCAAGTCAGCTTGAAAAGCGTATATCTTTCAGAAGAGCTATGAAGCAATCAATCCAAAGAACAATGAAAATGGGTGCAAAGGGAATTAAAACGTCAGTATCAGGCAGATTAAACGGTGCTGATATGGCAAGAACCGAAGGATACAGTGAAGGTAAGATTCCTCTTCAAACTTTGAGAGCTGATATTAGCTTTGGCTTTGCAGAAGCAAATACAACCTTTGGTAAGGTTGGAGTTAAGGTTTGGATATGCAGAGGCGAAATTTTAAGGAAAAAAGGCGATTTATTGTCAGATAACCAGGAGCCGACTAAGGTTCAGGGAGATAACAGAGACAATAGAGATAATAGAGACAACAGAGATAAAAAAAGAAGAAAACCTAGCAACAATAATAATAATAACAACAACTTTAAAAGAGATAAAAAGTAATAAGTCCTGAAGGAAGGAGGAAATTATTATGTTAATGCCTAAAAGAGTAAAACGCCGTAAGGTTCAAAGAGGAAGAATGACCGGTGTAGCTACTAGAGGAAATACAGTAACCTATGGCGAATATGGGCTTCAAGCACTAGAACCAGCTTGGATAACATCAAACCAGATAGAAGCTGCCAGAAGAGCTATGACAAGATATGTTAAAAGAGGCGGAAAGATTTGGATAAAAATATTCCCTGATAAACCAGTTACTAAAAAACCTGCCGAAACTCGTATGGGTAAAGGAAAGGGATCACCTGAATACTGGGTAGCAGTTGTAAAACCAGGCAGAGTATTGTTTGAAATGTCAGGAATTACAGAGGATATAGCCAGAGAGGCTATGAGACTTGCCATGCACAAATTGCCTATAAAATGCAAATTCGTTACCAAAGATCAGGCAGTAGAAAAGGATGGTGAAGCAAATGAAAGCTAAAGAATTGAGAGATAAATCAGTTAATGAATTAAATCAATCGGTTATTGATTTAAAAACAGAGCTGTTCAATCTGAGATTTCAACTTGCTACTGGCGAGCTTGATAATCCGATGAGAATAAATAAGGTTAAAAAAGACATTGCGCGTGTTAAGACAGTTCTCAGAGAACGTGAATTAAACATAAATGTGCAATAAGAAAGGAGGACTATTACTTTGGAAAGAGGCAACAGAAAAGTTAGAATTGGTAAAGTAGTAAGTGATAAAATGGATAAAACAATAGTAGTTGCTACTGAAAAGCTTGTAGCACATCCTCTTTATAATAAACAAATAAAAATGACAAAAAAATATAAAGCACATGATGAAAACAATCAGTGTAAGGTTGGCGACACAGTGAAAATTATGGAAACTAGACCATTGTCAAAGGATAAAAGATGGAGATTAGTTGAAATATTAGAGGAAGCTAAATAACCCTAAGACAATGAAGGGAGGTTTTGAGAGAGATGATACAAACAGAGTCAAGGCTAAGAGTCGCAGATAATTCCGGAGCAAAGGAAGTGCTCGTAATCAGAGTATTGGGCGGTTCAGTTAGAAAGTATGGAAACATTGGCGATATAGTTGTATGTGCGGTTAAATCTGCAACACCCGGCGGAGTTGTTAAGAAGGGTGATGTAGTTAAAGCTGTAATTGTAAGAACTAAATCCGGTGTAAGACGTAATGACGGCACATATATCAAATTTGATGAAAATGCAGCCGTAATAATAAAAGAAGACAGAACACCTGTAGGTACTCGTATATTTGGACCTATAACAAGAGAATTAAGAGATGGAAAGTTCATGAAAATAATCTCATTAGCACCGGAAGTACTTTAATAGGAGGTGTATAGGATGCACGTTAAAAAAGGCGATAAAGTAGTAATTATAGCTGGAAAAGACAAAGGTAAAACAGGAAAAATATTGACTAGCTTACCAAAATTAAATAGAGTAATAGTTGAAGGCGTTAATATGGTGACAAAACATAAAAAAGCAAATCAACAAATGCAACAAGCCGGTATAATACACCAGGAAAACTCTATTAATGTTTCAAATGTTATGATTTACTGCGATAAATGCAAATCAGGCGTAAGAACTGAAAAGAAAATATTAGACAGTGGAAAAAAAGTCAGAGCATGTAAAAAATGCGGAGAAATGTTTGAATAATGCTCGAAGGGAGGTACGAACTATATGGCTAGATTAAAAGAGACATATAAAGACCAAGTAGTGCCGGCGCTAATGGAGAAATTCCAGTATAAAAGCATTATGCAGGCACCTAAGGTTGAAAAGATAGTAATAAATATGGGAGTTGGCGAAGCAAAAGAGAATCAAAAGTTCTTAGACAACGCCATAGAAGAAATGACATTAATAGCAGGTCAAAAACCTGTAGTTACTAAGGCAAGAAAATCAATATCTAACTTTAAGGTAAGAGAAGGTATGGCAGTTGGCTGCAAGGTTACTTTAAGGGGAGAACACATGTATGAATTTTTAGATAAATTGGTAAATGTGGCGCTACCAAGAGTTAGAGACTTCAGAGGGGTTTCTAAAACAGCCTTTGACGGAAGAGGAAACTATGCTTTGGGAATAAAAGAACAATTGATTTTTCCTGAGATAAATTATGATAAAATTGATAAAATAAGAGGTATGGACATTATTATTACGACAACTGCTAATACAGATGAAGAAGCTCGCGAGCTTTTGAAATTATTAGGAATGCCTTTTAATAAATAAGGGAGGGTTGAAAGTGGCAAAAACATCTCTAAAAGTAAAACAACAGAGAAAACAAAGATTTTCGACAAGAGAATATACAAGATGTAACATTTGTGGAAGACCTCATGCTTATTTAAGGAAATTCGGTATATGCCGTATATGCTTTAGAGAACTAGCTTATAAGGGACAAATACCAGGCGTTAAAAAAGCTAGTTGGTAAAATTTAAAAAATGGAAGGAGGTTACTTACATGGTAATGACAGATCCTATCGCAGATATGTTAACAAGAATTAGAAATGGAAATCATGCAAAGCATGAATTTGTAGATATACCGTCTTCAAGAGTTAAAAGAGAAATAGCTAATATATTGTTAGAAGAAGGTTATATTAAAGGTTTTGACGTTATTGATGACGGAAAACAAGGGATAATAAGAGTTGAACTTAAATACCAGCAAAATAAGGAAAGAGTTATAACAGGTATTAAAAGAATATCTAAACCCGGACTTAGAGTGTATGTTAATAAGGATGAAACTCCAAAGGTGCTTGGTGGACTGGGAATAGCTATAATTTCCACATCAAAGGGCATCATAACAGATAAAAAAGCAAGAGTACAGGGAGTTGGCGGAGAAGTAATCTGCTACGTATGGTAATAATAGACGAATAGGAGGTGCTAAGATGTCAAGAATAGGCATTAAACCTGTAAATATACC
>DAIUCB010000256.1:0-4047 GCA_036846385.1 Bacillota bacterium
GAGGTGGGTGGAGTGGGTATGACAGAGGAAGAAGGAAAGGAAAAGGGTATAGGCTATGTTGTCGGAGAATCAAGGGTTGGCGCAAACGGAAAGGCATTGACCATCGGAGAGGGAGACGGTATTGTTAAGATATTGGCTCACAGTGAGACTCATAAAATTTTAGGAGTTCATATAATAGGACCACATGCCAGTGATTTAATTCATGAGGGTGTATTGGCTATACAAAATGGATTAACTGCAGAAAATATAATAGAATCAATACATGCACACCCAACATTGTCAGAAGCGTTTTATGAGGCAGTATGCGGATGTCAGGGCAGAGCAATACATTCGATACCAAGTATAAAAAGATAAAGGCAGGCGTGATATATGGAAGAATTAAAACTTAAAATTATAAAATCCAAATCCTTTAACCCTTGGTATAATTTGTCCTTGGAGGAATATTTGCTGGAAAGTGTAAATGAGGATGAAATAATATTATATCTTTGGCAAAATGATAACACTGTTGTAATCGGACGCAATCAAAATGCTTGGAAGGAATGTGACTGGCAGCAATTAAATGATGACGGAGGAAAGCTGGCGCGTAGATTGTCAGGCGGAGGTGCCGTGTATCATGATTTGGGAAATTTAAATTTTACCTTTATAATGAATAACAAGCATTATGATATAAAGAAGCATCATGCAGTAATACTGGATGCACTGCTTCGGTTTAATGTTCATGCAGAATTTTCGGGCAGAAATGATATGCTTATAAATGATAAGAAGTTTTCCGGTCATGCATACTATACCGGCGGCGACAAGTCATATCATCACGGAACTCTGATGGTAAATTCCGATTTGGATAAGCTGGGATATTACCTCAGACCTTCTGAAAAAAAGATAAAATCAAAGGGTGTAGACTCGGTACGCTCCCGTGTAACAAACATCACTGATGTAAACAGCTCAGTTACGATTGAAAAGCTTCAGAACAGCATGGAAGAAAGCTTCGGCAAAATATATGGCGGAGAATGCAGACGCGAATTATTCATGCCTGATATCGACGCAATATTTGCCTTGTATGATAAATATTCATCCTGGCAATGGCGGTTCGGACAAAGTCCTAAATTCGACGTAACATTTAAAGAAAGATTTTCATGGGGCGAAACAGAGCTGCAGCTGTCACTGAAAAACGGAGAAATATCAGAAGCTTATATTTATACGGATGCTATGGATACAGACCTATTCAATGGGCTTGCGGAAAAACTGAAGGGTCGCAAGCTTGAAAAAGCAGAAATAAAAGATGCAGTTGAAAAAACGCTGAAAAATGAAAATGTTAAAAATGATATCACAAAATGGATAGATGATTTGGATTTATAAGCTATATTTCTAAAACAGCATGTATTTATAATTTCAAATTCAATTTTAACAATATGAAAAAAACCCTCTAAAGTATTAATCAATATTTTAGAGGTTTTTGTATAAAAGTGTTGATGGTGAACGAAGATCTAAACCTAATCTACTGAATGCATTATAAAATGTTTAAAATTCTTTGCTGATGGTATACTTATATTAAAATATATTACTCATGTATTAAAAGGAGTTACTATGGAAGAAAAAAAAGGGGAATACATCAAACCATCTGAAAATGAATTGAAAGAGAAATTAACAGAAATACAGTATAAGGTAACTCAGCAAAATGGAACTGAGCCTCCCTTTAAAAATGAATACTGGAGCAATAAGGAAAAAGGAATCTATGTTGACATAGTAACCGGAGAGCCTTTGTTTGTTTCGTCGGATAAATATGAATCAGGATGTGGCTGGCCCAGCTTTACAAGACCAATAGACAAAGGAAGCATAATATATAAAAGAGACACGACCCATGGTATGGAGAGAACAGAAGTAAGGAGCAGAAAAGGCGATTCCCACTTAGGACACATATTCAATGACGGACCTGTCGAAAATGGAGGAATGAGATACTGTATCAACAGCGCCTCACTTAAATTTATACCTCTATCGGAAATGGATAAGGAAGGATATGGTGAATTCAAAAAAATTATTGTGGCTATTGACAAAATGATTTAATTGGAATATAATAACTAAAATTTTACATTTAAAATTCGTTGAGCAAAAGCAAGTAACAGATATACGGTGGTACAGAGAATCGGCATTTGGTGAGAGCCGATACATACGATAGCTGCGAATGGGTTTGTGAGAAGCAATGGAGAAAGACAGAATGTCCGGTATCTAAAGCCGTGGTCCCTACGTTAATGTGGAAGGGTATAAAGCGAGCATCGCCGTACCTCATTTTGGATGTGAGCCGTACCTGTTTTAAGGAGAATTTTATTCTCAAAATTGGGTGGCACCACGATATTTCGTCCCATATGATTTTTAATAATCATATGGGACTTTTTGTTTGCATAACCCAATTCCCAATATATGTGACTGCAGGAAGCGAATATATTGGTGAATGAGATTGTAATATGCCCTAACCAATTTATCGGAGCAACCAATTTTCCGACCGATAGGGAAAAATCACATGTCCCCCGCTCATGAAAATTGCATTTGTACACAATTTTAAATAGTTTAAAAAGGAGAAAAATTATGTTATATCCATCATTGCAAGAGGTTAAGGAATATTTAAAAAAGTACAGCATTGTCCCTGTTTTTTACAAACTGCTTTCCGACAGCTGTACGCCGATTCATATTTTTAAAGCGTTGAAGGAAAGCTCCGAAAACTGTTTTATACTGGAAAGTGTGGAAAACGGAAATCAATGGGGAAGGTATTCCTTTATAGGTATTAATCCTTCCGCTGAAATTATCGTGGAAAAGGGTGAGGCTTCCTTTATAGAAAATGGAAGCACAGCTAAAGTAAAAATTGATAATCCTATTGATTACATCAGAGTAATATTAGAAAAATATAATTCACCGGTCTTTTCCGATTATCCGGTGCTGACAGGAGGGTTAGTCGGATATTTTGCTTATGATACAATTCGATTTATAGAAAAAAGACTTAAAAATATTCCTCCGGATGATTTGAATATGCCTGACATTAATTTATTTATATACAGGGAAATTATAGCCTACGATCATTTAACAAATAAAACTGTTATTATTCAAAATATTGACGGAGAAAATCCCGAGGAACAATACAGAGCATGCGAGAAAAGAGCCGAGGACCTTTTACAAATGTTGAAAAGCTACGTTCCTGTGCCTGATGAAATTAAACATACAAACGAAATAAAGGTCAGCTCAAATATTACCAAGGAAAGATATCTGTCAAATGTAGAAAAAGCAAAGGAATATATCAAAAACGGAGATATTTATCAGATAGTACCTTCGCAGCGCTTTGAAATCGATAATCCGCCCGATTCGTTTAATGTATACAGACTGCTGCGCTCAACGAATCCATCGCCGTATCTTTATTATTTTAAGCACAAGGACTACAGTATTGCAGGTGCTTCTCCGGAAATGCTGGTAAATGTTAAAAGCAGAGAAATAACAACCAAGCCAATTGCAGGAACAATACACAGAGGAGTTACAAATCAGGAGGATTTGGAGCTTGAAAAAAGACTGTTAAATGACCCGAAGGAACGGGCTGAGCATACGATGCTGGTGGATTTGGGGAGAAATGATGTAGGGAGAGTCTCTGAGTTCGGTTCTGTAAGCGTTGAGGATTTTATGCATGTAGAACGCTATTCAAAGGTAATGCACATTGTAAGCATAGTCAAGGGTACTTTGAAGGAGGAAAAAACATCAATTGATGCTTTAATGGCAGTTTTGCCTGCTGGTACTTTGTCTGGCGCTCCAAAGATTAGAGCTATGGAAATAATAGATTCTCTTGAAACGACGAAGAGAGGTCTTTACGGAGGCACCGTCGGCTATATAGCCTTTAACGGCAATATGGATACCTGTATAGCCATAAGAACCGTATTATTCAGAAACGATAAAGCCTATATACAGGCAGGCGGAGGAATTGTAGCAGATTCAGTCCCCGAAAATGAATATACGGAAAGCTTGAATAAAGCTCAGGCAATGATTAACGCTGTCCAAGAGGCAGGAAAAATATAA
>DAIUCB010000257.1:0-4013 GCA_036846385.1 Bacillota bacterium
ATGTGACGAAATATTAAACTCAATTAAAAATAAAAATCTGGTTATAACTGATATAACGAGAACAAAGGATAAAATCTATGCACCGCTTCTCTATGATTTGACAGAGCTGCAAAGAGACGGAAATAAAATATTCGGTTTTTCGGCAAAGGAGACCTTGTCAATTATGCAAGCCTTATATGAACGTCATAAGGTTTTGACATACCCAAGAACCGATTCCAGATATATAAGCGAAGATATAGTTGATACATTAAAGGATAGAGTTAAAGCATGCAGTGTAGGACCTTATTCTAAATTAGGTTTCAAAATTTCTTCACAACCTATTACATCAAGCAAAAATTTTGTCAATAACAGCAAAGTTTCTGACCATCATGCTATAATTCCGACAGAGCAGACTGTATTTTTACAGGATTTGTCTGATAGGGAAAGAAAAATATATGATTTGGTGGTAAAAAGGTTTTTGGCAGTTTTATCAAAGCCATATGAATTTGAAAGAATAATTGTCAACGGAAAAATAGAAAAGGAAAGCTTTACTGCAAAGGGTAAAATAACAATAGCTTCGGGTTGGAAGGAAGTATACGGTCAATACGAGGATGAAGAGGTGTTGAATGATTTTCCCATTGAGAAGCTTAACACCTTGAAAAAAGGAAATGTATTGAAGGTATCCTCCTGTAAACAAACATGGGGTGAAACTAAACCACCGGCAAGGTTTACCGAGGCAAGCCTGCTGTCGGCAATGGAAAATCCCGTTAAATTTATGAAAAATGCAGATAAGGATTTAAAAAAGACAATCGGAGAAACCGGAGGTCTGGGAACTGTTGCAACAAGAGCAGATATAATAGAAAAGCTTTTTAACAGCTTTGTTATCGAAAAGAGAGATAATTATATTTACACTACATCAAAGGGAAGACAGCTTTTGGAGCTTGCTCCGAAGGATTTAAAATCCCCTGTACTGACTGCCGAATGGGAGCAAAAGCTTAATGATATTTCAAAAGGAAGGCTTAAGAAGAACAGCTTTGTAAATGAAATGAAGAGCTATACGGAAGCTATAGTAAAAGAAATAAAATCCGGTGACCAAAAATTTATTCATGACAATGAGACAAAAACCAAATGCCCCGACTGCGGCAATTATCTTTTGGAGGTCAACGGTAAAAAGGGAACTATGCTTATTTGTCAAAACAGAGAATGCGGGTACAGAAAGGGATTAGCACAAATAACAAATGCCAGATGCCCTAATTGCCACAAAAAATTGGAATTAAGAGGCGATGGAGAGGGCAAAATATTTATATGCAAATGCGGTTTCAGAGAGAAGCTTTCAGCCTTCAATAAAAGAAAACAGCAGGAAACATCTTCAATATCAAATAAAGAGGCAATTAAATATATTTCAAAGCAAAAAAACAAACAGGAAGAAAATATAAATACAGCATTGGCAGATGCTTTATCTAAATTAAAGCTATAAATATAATTTTTATAACTTTCAAAAAACAAAGGAGAAAAATCATGGGTTACGTTATAGTAATTATTGCAGCTTTTATCGCCTACTTTTTTTTCAGAAGAAACAGTCTTATTAAACAGGTTAATCTTTTTAACAGACTTCTGTATATAGAAAAAAATCCGGAAAAATATATAGAAGAGGTCGATAAGCTGCTTAGAAGAATACAGCCTGAAAGAGAAAGAAATATTAATTTAATACAAAAAACTACAGGCTTATTATATGATGGACAGTTTGATGAAGCAATCAGAATACTGACTGATGAAATCAAAAAAATTCCTCCAAATTGGCAGCATCTGTATTACCACAATTTGATATTGTGTTTATTTTTAAATGGTGAAACAGAAAGAGCCAACAATGTTCTGGAGGATGCAAAGGATGTGTTGGAGCTATATGCCAAAAGAGAGAACAATAAATCTGCAATAGAATTTATATATGCGGTTTCTGATTTTTATAGCGGTAAAGGTTCAACCAGAAAAGAATTTTTTCATGATTTGAGTCAAAACGGCAGAAATGATTACAGGGTAGCGCTCGGGTTTTATTTTCTGGGGAAAATATATGAGCAGGAAAATAACGAAGAGGAAAGTGAAGAAAAATCAGAAAAAGCAAAAATATTCGGCAAGGGCAGTTTTTTAGAAAGATTATATTAATGAACAAACGGGCTGTATACAGCCCGTTTACTATTTAGTCCTCTGCATTAATATTTATAAATCTGTCACCTCTGCCCCATACAGAAACAATAGGCAAAACCTCAACATATGCCTTTGAATCCATCTCCTTTATGATTTTTTGAATCATAATTGATTCCCTAGGCGAACATACTGTTACAAGCTTATATTTACTTTCATTGGTATAACAGCCTACTATACTTATTTGAGTAACGCCTCTTTTAATTTCATACATTATATAATTTGAAATGTCTAAATATTTATCGCTTATTATTTCCAATCTATATAACTTTGTACCTAAACCAAACATTATGTAATCATAAACCTTTGTTGTAATTAATTGGCTGATTATAGAGTACAATGCTATATTCCTGCCGAAAACAAATGCTGAAATAATTATAACCAAGCCATCAAGTACCAGCATAATATAGCTGATACTTACGGTAGGAAAAACTTTTTTGTTTAATATTTTTGCGATTGTATCTGTTCCGCCGAAAGAAAATCCCTTTCTCAAAATCATTCCGATTCCTATTCCATAAAAAATCGAAAAATAAATTGAGGCAAGCAGCAGGTCATTTTCTACAAATTTGAATTGAAAATCCTGCATAGCTATCAGTACTGTTGGGTATAGAATTGATATAAAAGCAATTTTAAAGATTTCTTTTTTTCCTAAAAGAATAAATGCGACAATAAGCACTAAAATAGTAAAAAAGTAATAAATTATAGAATAATTAATATTAATATATTTTTCTAAAATAATTGCAATACCGGTTATTCCGCTTGTAATTAAACCGTTTGGCTTCAAAATATTATTAACGGCAAAGGCAGTAATAAAACAACCGACAGTTAAGTAGAATGAGTCATATATTAATTTTTTTATGTCTAATTTTTTCATAAGATCCCCCTTATTAAATATTATTCTTATATAATATCAAATTAATTTTAAAAATCAAATATAATTTAAAAATTGTTACTGATAGATTTTAAAAATTTTAAAATCAGATAAAATTGCTGAAATAAATTTACTTTCTTTTTTTTATAAAAGCATGTACAATATATTTATTCAAAAGGAGGAATTGATATAATGATTATTAAAGAGATAAACAATAAATTGGTTTTAGAAAATGTAGGCAGTTTTAATACTGTTCATATATTTGAATGCGGGCAATGCTTCAGATGGAATAAGGAAGAGGATGGCAGCTATACGGGGGTTGTTCAAAACAAAGTAATAAATGTAATTCAAAATGGCGCAACCGTAATTTTTGATAATATGAAGATTGATGATTATGATAAAATGCTGAAGCATTATTTTGATATGGAGACAGATTATGATGAAATAAAGAAGACTATTAATGTAGATGATATAATAAATAATGCAATAGCCTTCGGAGACGGAATCAGAATTTTAAATCAAGATGAATGGGAAACGATGATATCCTTTATGATATCGGCAAATAACAGAATACCGATGATTAAAAAGGTAATTGAAAATCTCAGTATAGCCTTCGGCGATTATATATGCAGCTGCAGAGGGAAGGATTATTTTACATTCCCGACCGCAGAAAAGCTTGCAAATGCACCGTTGGAAAAAATTCAGCTGTGCAAGGCAGGCTTCCGATCAGAAAGGATAAGGGATGCTGCAGAAAGATTTTTAAAGGAGAAGGAAATTGTTTTAAATTTAAAATCAAGAACATATGAAGAAGGGCTCGAATATCTGAAAACCTATAAAGGCATTGGAGATAAAGTGGCAAATTGCATACTTTTATTTTCTATGAAAAAATTTGACACCTTTCCCGTGGATGTATGGGTAAGAAGAATAATGCAAAAGCTTTATGTTGATTCTAAAGCATCGGATA